>NZ_DJUD01000050.1:0-50149 GCF_002439405.1 Psychrobacter sp. UBA6291
GCTTATCCCGAACTGGGGTTAGATTTAGTCAAAAACTAGCTTTCTTTATTGAAAAATAGGCTAGAAATAATAAGGTTTAAACAGGTTGATAAAAATAGAACACGACATTTGCGCGCTGATTGATAATGCTCTATTATCGATAAATCTCTATAGTAGGAAACGCTGATGTCGTTCGCCCAAGTTTATACGCGTTCAGTCGTCGGACTGCACGCCCCGCAAGTCATTATTGAGGTGCATTTATCACAAGGCTTGCCAGCGCTAACCATTGTCGGCCTGCCTGCCGCTGCGGTACGTGAAAGTAAAGATAGGGTGCGCTCCGCCATCATTAATTCGGGGTTTCAGTTCCCCAATCGGCGTTTGACGATTAATCTAGCACCGGCAGACTTGCCAAAAGATGGTGCAAGATTGGATTTGCCAATTGCGATCGGGATTTTAGCTGCCAGTGGGCAGCTTGAGCCAGAAGCGCTATCAAGGTTTGAGTTTATCGGCGAGCTGGCGCTTAATGGTGAGCTTCGGCAGGTGAGCGGTAGTTTGGCAGTAGCACGAGCGATAAAAGCAGAAATGCTAGCAGCATGTAAAAATACTGAACAAGATTCGCCGCTACGTCAGTTAATCGTACCTTGTGACAATGGAGCAGAGGCAAGCCGCGTTGATGGGGTGACGATATTAGCTGCGCAAAACTTAAAAGCCGTTTGCAATCATTTGCAGTCGCTCGCAGATTCTAGCTTGATAGATGAGCGCTTAGAAGTTGTGCAAGCAACCGCCGTGCAGAGTAAAGTTGCTTACAAAGTAGATTTGGCAGATGTCAAAGGTCAGCATCATGCTAGGCGGGCGTTAGAGATTGCCGCCGCTGGTGGTCATTCGATACTGTTTACCGGACCGCCGGGTTCGGGCAAGACGTTGATGGCATCACGGCTACCAACTATCTTGCCAGACTTGAGTGATGAAGATGCATTAGAGGTTGCTAGCACCTATTCAGTGGCAGATAGCGACTATGATTATGGTACGCGGCCATTTCGCCAAGTCCATCACACCATATCTGCAGTGGCGTTGGTTGGTGGTGGTTGTCAATTTACCCAATTCATGTCACTTTTACCCAATAGATGTCATTTAATAAGCTGAGCTTGTTATCTGGTCATTCTATTTAAGGGTATTTAGTGGCATTTTTTGTTTGAAAAAAGGCATTTGATATTATGGCGTTTCCTCCTTTTATACACAACAAAATTGAACCTTATAAGGCTTCGGTAAATTTAACTAGGTATTTTGAGAAAAACGAGAGGTTAAGGGAGACTGATAGGTATGCTGTCGTTTGGTATTCTGAGATGTCTAGGAACTTTAAAGACAATTCACAATTACTCATAAAAGTTGTGTTTTTTAACATGGATGTTCCGAATGCTTATTTTCAGCCAGAATTAAATGTGCCTTTTAGCGCTATATCAAAAATGCCAATAGGTTCAATATGGAAAAACGGTGTCTGCAATTCAAAGTTTGCAATGGATGAGTTTGAGTTCACTTTAGGGGATGGTGCTGAGTATGATCGTAGCGAGGATGAAGCAGACGATTTAAACGAGCAAATTAGAAGCGTCTATCCTGCCTATAGAATAATGGAGAATAAGCATTCTATTATCAAAGTAAGCGATGTAGGTGAAAGCAACGATACCATACTCATTCATCCAGTATTATTCTTCATAGCTCATTTCGGCTACTCAATGGAAATTAAAAGGGTTCTTCTTACTCTTGATTGGGGTATGGAGAACAAAACACATTACGATCATGGCGATGATTTCATAAATAAATGCTTGTTGAACTATCGTAATAACGATCATCAGCACATAGATAATCTAGTATATCTACCCAAGAGATTCGTACTAAGAGATAGTGTGCTGCTACATTTTTTGAAAGTTAGTGATTATGCTAGAAATAACTTAAGAACTCTTAATAAATCTATTCGCACTCAGACTCGCAATAGCCCCTATAGAATTTACTTAGAAGTAAAACCTTGGCATGAGGACTATGTGCAAGTCTTATTTGAGGGTGCTCGGTTAGATGACGACACAATATTATGCACCCGTATTAAAGGTATATCGGAGCCTGACTTTATAGAAGGTGACGAAATTAATGTTGTCGCTAATCCTAGTTTTCAGAACCCAGTTGAGGGTGTAGAGAAAGAAAAAGACGGGTTCTTTCACCCTGTAAGAAAGAGAGAGAAAACAGAAGACATTGAGCTTAACCCTGATCATCCTGCTAATAATATTGAAACAGCAACAATTAGAGAGTCGTTAAAAATATTAGGACAAAAAATAGCTATAAAGGTTCATCAGCAAATAATGGAAGGAGCACAGGCTGGTAGCAAGCAAGCTCTTTACAGCTCTGAACCCTCTAGTTATGCAGCTGGTCATGTATCTAATAGTAGAGGCGATGTAGGTTATGCTGGCTTCTGTTTTGAAGATGTTGAGGCTGAAAATTCAAGAGATTCACGGCTTCAAAAACTATGGGAGCATGCTAAAGCCTTAAGTGGTTACCGACAAAATGAAAAAGCAGAATGGTTTACTTATAGGCTTGGATTTAACAGCTCTGATGACTTCAAGCTCATGTCACTCAGGTATATAAATAAGAGTTCAGCATCTTACCCCAAGGAGCTTATAGTCATTAGACTTGTTGTCGATGGTAAGCTGTATTATGTACTAGATAGTGATGAAAAAACTGGCACTGACACTGGAATGAGCGGAGTTGTTATTATTGTTGATGATGAAAAGAATTTCTTAGAAGCAGATAATAACGAAGGCTTACTTTCGATTATTATCTCTATAAGTAGCTTCCCATCAGGATCTTTATCTAAAGGATTTATAAGGGCATTCAATGGACGATTAGCCACGTTTATGCATAAAACTGCTGACAAAGATGACAACAACTGGATTTCAGTTGCAATAGATAAGATTAATAAGGCGATTTATAACTGACTTTACTATCAATAAAGGTAAAAATATACACATTACATTATCATGTGATGATACAAGCCCACAAAAACTCTTATGTATAGAGAGTAAAAAAATGTCACCACTAAACTAATTTAGATGATGACATTTTATGGTTTATGTTATCAGATAACTTAATGAACATATAACGGTAATTTTCTTGTATATCTAGTTGGATTTAATCCATCGTCTTAACCTTACTCTCGATAAAATCGATTTCAGATTGATCTAAACCGTATTTTGCATATAGCTGTTGGTCAATCTCACTTATGGATTTTGTCCAGTCAATATCAGATTCAGATGTAAAGTCCTGGAGAGGGACTTTGGACCAAACATCTTTAGTCTTATTGTGCTGAGTATTTTTTTTGATACCGAGCATTGTACGAGCCAATTTAGATTTTAGATATTTTAAAAGTGCATTTGCTTCAAACTCAGTTCGAAAATTACCTATTGAGATAAAAGTAGCTGTATGTCCAATAAGAGGCTGTCCAATGGTTGGTGACGAAAGAGTCTCACCGATGGCACCAGAGCCATTAGCCGCAGGAATAAAGACTTTATAACTATTTAAGTTTTCAGGCAATTGTAAATAGTCAGGGGAGATCCATTTGTAGATTCGATTATTATCTTGGCGACCATAGATTTGGATTTGATCATCGTTTTGTTTGTCATCCAGGAACACTTCTGGTGCTGCATCAAAAATCCTAGATGTTAACTGGTTACCTGAACCTTTACCAACTCTACTTGGAATTTCTGGATATTCTTCATAGGTTTTTGGTGAAAAAGTATAGCTTGTCACACCATACAGTATTTTGCCAATATTGTCAGAGCTTAGGCTCTCTACTTTTTTTAGAATAGTGTTTAACTCATCAAAAATAGTGAAGGTTTCTATAGCTCCGTAAGTCTTACTGGAGTCACGGTAAACAACTGCAACGCCACCTTTAATATCAGTATTCTGAAAGACTTCACTGGATTTTTGATTGAAATAAACAACCTTTAGGTGCTCATCATTCAACATCTTATTATTCCAATCGTTATTAGTTGCTCCTGCACCAAACAAGAAACGTGCTGGTGAAATCAAAATATATTTGTTTGCAATTTTTTCTGCTAATTCATAGAAGCATGGGTAAATTGGTAAATCTTTTCCGCCATCTCTATTCTCTTGGTACGGAGGATTTCCTACAGCAACGTCAAATTTCATTATTTACATCCTCCAAACAGTTCATTAAGCTTATCCAAAAAATCAGCCTCACCTTTAGCATAAGGGGTAGTGTCTAAGTAAACGATATGTGATTTATTGATCGTTTCAGCTCTTTCATCAAACCCAAAGATAAAATTATGGGCGATGTTATAAATTATCTCAGTTGGTGCAAAGCCATATACTTGATTTTCTAGGATATGCTTTAGCCTTTTATTAGGATCGGGTATTTCACCCTCTAACCCAAGATATAGTCGTTTTACAATCTCAGTAATATATAAGCCAGACTTCATATATAAATCAGCAAACGTCTTATCAGGATTGGTAAAAATACCTGGGTTTTCCTCCTCAAGCTTATCAACCATCATTTTTACTACCCATTTCGGCGTAAAGATCTGATTGGTTTGCTGCGGTGGAATGTAGTCAAAGATATCTTCTTCCTGACTTTCATCGAAGTAGTTTGCAAGCTCTTTACGCTTCTTAAGAAATTCGAAAACCGATTCGTTGAATACAGTTTCATCAAAGAAATCATGAGTATCACGCAGCATTCTAAATTGATCTAATGTAATGCCAGTTACTTCTTTGAAAACATTGTCGCTGATACGCTTATCGAAATTTTCAAGTAAGGTGTCAGTATCACCATACGCCATTAAAAATGAAGGTATTGTACGGGCGAATCCACGCAAACGGGCGCGAACATCATCCTCAACAACGTTTTTCTTTTTATCCTCGGCTTTTTGTAAAATAGCCTCATTAGACGCTTTTACTAGCTCTTGTGTCTTAGCTGCAATCTTAGCTTCTACTTCTTTTTGATAACTCTCTTGGATTTGTTTTTGCTTGATTTCATAGGCAGCTTTGGTTTTAGATATTTCGGCTTCATTGAGATGAGCTTGTGTCATCTCTTTCTTATACTCAACTTCTGCCTCTTTTTGTTTGATATCAGTCTGCCTTTGTGAGATTTCAACTTCACGAGCTACTGCTTTAGCAGCGTTTTTCACAATATTTTCAGCAAAACTTTGAGTGACATCGTAATCTTTGGCGGCCTTCTTAACTCCCTGTTCTACATTTTTTATAAAACTTTCTTCAATTGCCTTTGCATGTTTATCTTGGGATAGCTCACTAAAAGTTTCTACTGTTTTTTGGATATTGGCATACGTCTTTTCGCCAAATCGCGCTTCGGTTTCCGATATCACAATATCTTCATCGACTTGAGCCTCGCCTTTGTTGTCAACCTTAACATCTTGCGTATCAATAGGGGTTTGAGCTTTTTGCGGAACTGTTTTGCCAACCTCTACTGGATTAAGATTTTCGAGAATTTCTCGCACTTCTTGTGACGCAAAAATACCTGATACATTCTTAAACAGTAGGTTTGACATAAAGCCACGGCGTACTACCTCTTGAGCTTTAATAGCTTTTGGTATGGTCAACACTTGAGTAGCATCAAGCTCAACCATTTTACCATCGTTATCTTCTGCGATAACTGGGAAGAAGTTTAGAAGGTGCTTAATATTTTCTTTGCGATCATCGCCTGTACCGCCACCGTTTACCGTCCTTCGAGACAAATCATTAGCAAATTCTTCATAGATGATTAATGTACGTTCAGGAGCAAAATCAAACACATAGGCATTGTCTTTTTGGTATACCTGACCATCGACCTGATATTCCCAAGGATTTTGTGCTCGGAAGGCGGCTTGCATGTAAAGACTGGGTGATTTGACATTTGATAACATTAATACCGCTGTCCACTCAGGAACAGTGATACCAGTGGTTAGCTGACCCACAGATAACGTGATGGTCTTATCATGTGTTTTAACGGCCTCTTTTACTCGAACAAGTGAGTTATCATTATTGATCACATCGCTATCATGACTTTGACCATCACCTGCGGCAAGTATGATCTCGTAGCTCTTAAAGACAGGATGTTCTTTTAGCAGCTTTTGCAAGGCTTTGGCACTGGCAACACGGTTTAATAGCCAAAAGGTGTGTTTAAGCTCATCCTGCAATGCTTTGGTTGAGAACGGGTATTTCTCATTACGAGATAATGAATCTAACCATTTTTTTACATCTTCCTCGTGAACAAACCTACCATTGTCTTTTGTTTCAAAAAACTCATTAAGATCGAAAGCATAATCAATGCTTTCACCCTCTATTTTTGCTCCTTTATTTACCTCATCGGTAATAGCTTGACTCATTTGGTAAGAAAATAGATTTAAACGAGGCAGTTTTTCATAAGGATTGTGTTCATCTGGATTATCCCAATTGGCTTTAGCTTGCTGTTCGTCTGCATAACTCCAATTATAAATCTCATCTTCACTAAATGTGCCAGCGGCAACGGCCTTAAAAGGTGTGCCAGATAAATGTAGGGTGAAATCACGTTTAATATTTTCAAAGGCCAGATCAGTCTTAAGGGTATCTACTCCTTCATGGGCCTCATCAATGACTAACATATCCCATGTCATGTCCTTGACCCAGCTAAGCTTATCGTAGTTACCACCAAAACTAATCGCGCCCTTCAAGTCCTGTAGAGATATAAAGGCGATCATACTTTTTTTGCCCGTAGCTGTCTGCGATAAAAACTCCTCTCTTGTCATGACAGGACGTTCACTTAACGAGTCACTGGTAGAGACAAATGCAAAGTCAGTTTGCCACGCAATGAACTTCTCGAAATCATCAAACCAAGAGTTAGCAATACTTGGTCTGTTTGTCACAATAAGCACTTTGGTCGCATTGAGCTGACGAGCTAAGTCATAGGTCGTTAGCGTCTTCCCAAATCTTGGCTTAGCATTCCATAGAAACTCACCTTTGGGATAAGATTTTATATAATTCAGGGTTTGTGCCACAGCGGCAGCTTGTTCGTCTCTAAGTTGATACTGAGCCTTTTCTTTAGTTTGATCATAAGGGTTTTCTAAAAAGCTCTTATAGTCAGCATAAGATCTTTGTTTCAGGTTATGCTCATAGAAAAACCATTCAGATTTATCTAAACGATTTACCTTTTTATGTTTTACTAGATAATTATGAAAATTTTTATCGGTGAACCAATCGTCTGATTCAGGGAACTTAGCAGGTTCACACCATAGCTTTTCATAGTCAAGTCGAGCCGTGTAGGTTTGTTCTTTAATGCGCTCGTCAGCATTGTTTCGCTCTGTGTAACCTATTTTTACCCAGCCCTTCTTTGTCGGAACGCCTGGTAAGGTGTAAGCATAGATTTGCGGATAAATAGTTTTCGTGGTTTTTATTTTTGGTGAGTTGTTCATTATTACCTTAATCCTTTGTCAAAGAGTTCCATCTTATTTTTGTCCCAGTTCATTATTCTGACACGTTTGCCCGCTTTTCTAAGGCTTTCGTCACCAGAAACGTTGTCATCGAAAAGTTTCAACTGGTTTTTAACAGGTCTTTTTCGTATATCAGATAACGGAATGATATATTTTAAGCCATCCATCTGAAACAGATTATAGCTAATAATATTGGCTATAGTTGCAAAGTGCTCAGGCGTTGGTTTGTCTTGCCACTTAGCTACATGATAATCGTAGTAAGTATAGAGTAGGTTTTCTCGTGCTAATAGCAGTGAATCACCGTTCCATTCAAAACCATAACTGGCTTTATAGGCTTTCTCGACCAATTGTTGCCATTCAGATTTTTCATCCACCTCAGCATTAATACGAGATAATTTACGGTCAACAAAGCCTACACGCTCTGACAGGGGTACTATATCGCCTGTTTCCATATCATAACGTGTTGCCATATATGGTGCTTCACCACAGGTAATCTCTAGCCACTTGCGGTTTATATAGGTTTGCAGATCATCCTCACGATAGGCAGCATCAATCACATCATTTTGTTTTTTGACGATCCATGTAGGGGTAAATACCTCGGCCTTGGATTTGGTACGCTCTTTTTGCACATATTGGGATTTTAAGGCACGAGGTATGATGATATGCCCCATGTGACCTGTTATCAACTTAGGTTTGATTTGATGCGAGACCCCATAGTATCTACCATATTGTATATAATTCTCGTTTGCCCAGATGATATTCCTTGTCCTTTTTGATGTTGACGTAGTGCGATCAATCAACAATGTATCAAGTATGGCTGGCATCTGTTCACGAATATCATTTTCAGAGATGTCAGCAGAACTAAATTGTAATTTAGATTCTTTGTTTTGATACATATCTTTAGCTTTAGGACTGTAGAGGCTTTGACCAAAAAGACCAGCGCCTTCTAAATGTGTCATGTGTCTTCTATACTCATTGTTAATACTTAGATTCATAATGTTTTGCTAATCCGTTTCAATATACTACTTTTGGGTGCAAAGTATCTTAACCAGCTATGGTATTTTTATCGCTTCAATGCTGACAATCTTGTTTCAGCCCACAAAGATGTCGTTGTAGATCGCCAACATAAGGCTTCAAAAGGCTTCAATAGATCAGGCTAAACTTCATTTAATCCATCTAAACAGGGTATGACATATTCTTGCTTATTATATTTAACTATTGCTTTGTCTTGGTTTTGCTCGATATTTAGAGTTGCTAAAGTTTTCCTACTAATTTTAAGTTCATGAAAATACTCTAAGCTAATAATAACCCATCTTTCATAGTCTTTTCTTGTAGGATTACGGAGATGGTTGATAGCAATTAAGTCTCTCTCCAAGATTTTACGCCTATCCTTCCTAAGAATCTCTGGATCAGGTGGATTGCATTGAATATTAGTTCCGTACTTTCGATTAATATGAGATACAAAGCCAGTTATCGCACTTAGTTGTCCTTGTTTAAGCCTCAAATAGGCGTCTAGTTGCTCCTGTGAGGGCTTCTGATGTCTATTGATACTGAGTTCTACATAAATACCTATAGCGGGTTGTAAAGCCAATCTAATGGATTTTAGAGAGGTTTTTTTAAGAGCCAGTTTTTCGTTAAGAAATTCATAGTAGGTCTCTATGGACTCAGGCAAAACTTCAAGCTTATTGAGCAAATTTAAAATCCGCTCCTTCTCGGCTACCTCGTTTTTTATGTCTAAGTTAACGATTACTTGTTCTGTATCTATGAGCCATCTCAAAACGGTCAAATGATGACGTAAACCTTCTGGCTTGAACTCTTGAACAAGAGAGTTATAGCTCGGTATTTCATGCCATATTTCATCACAAGTTTTAAAGAAGGTAGTGAACTTTAAGTGCTCCATAGCAACTTTTTGGTTGCAAGTGCGGTCAATAAACCAGTTAATAAAATCTTTATAGGCTGCTTTTATTTTATCGGACTTAAATAAGTATAGATTTACCTCTACCTCGCGCTGTAATCTGCCACTCCAGTAACAGTCCCAACATCTCTGACCAAACCCTGCTGGCATTTGCCCACCACAGCAAGGGCAATCCACTTCACCAAATTCATGGCATTTTTCACATAACACCCCCGTGGGTGTCTCTATTACTTTTCTAAAGCGCCTACAGGCAGAACAGGTTGCTCTTGTTTCTCTCTGATAGCAGGATACGCAAATCTCATTGTCGTGAGGAAGTTCAGTATAGCGAGATACTCCTGCTTTATCCTCACCGCACTCTTGGCATGTTTTCTTTTTCTTAAAATAGCCTTGCCAACAAATTTGGCAGACTCGTCCATACTCTGTGTTAGCGCCATTGATAGATGCATCATTGCCACACCGTTTGCATGGCTGGTTTTTGATACATTCACGGCATATTGGATCATGTTCCTTCTTATGCAATCTGCTAAGTGTATTGCATCGACTGCAAGGTTGTTTGGTGAACCATGTCTTATAGCAGTTTGCACAGTAACCCTCACCCTTATATCGTCTTTTGATATTGACTGGATAATTACCGCACCAATCACACTTATTCTTTGTAGTTGAGTCGGTCTTGGTCATAAAGCTCTCTCATTTCAGTCTTTCTTTTGAGTCTTTCCCAGAGCTTCATCACTGACTCAGGCGCTCTTGGTGTGTTCAAGTTTTTATTGCTTTTACGTTCCTGAACTTTCGTAAAGGGAAGTTGCTCATAAATAGGTTTGAAAGCTTCTGGAATAAGCATTCCTTTACTCCAATTAAAGCTATTCTGTGTAACGTGCATCTCCTCACATCTCCTGATCCATGTACTGACATCAATGTCATTTAACCGAATAGCGAAACCTAGTAACTCAATACGCTCATCAATAGGAAGTTGATCTAATCTCAGTCCAGTCTTAGGTGGGGTTGTGGTGGCTGTATTGATACCAAAACTGTTTAATAACTTACCAAACATATAGTCAGGCTTGCTTATGGCGCGTCTCGCTATGTTGACGTAGAATGACATAAGCTCAAACCAATCTTGCATTGGAATTTTCTTTCCAAGTGCATAGCCAAACTCATCTACATATACCTGACTAGCCATTCTTTGAAATTTATAAGAGTAATCATCTAATAAGTAGGAAGATTGGTTGTCGGTGGCCTGGGCTAACTTGCTCTTACAACTATGACAGTGATTTATATACCTCATATTGGCTTCAAGTAATTGAGGTTGGTAAGGCTGCTCACATTGAGTACAAGTGCTTTGCAGCCTTATTTGATGTTGAACACAATATAAAGTCCATGTGAAGCGCCAAGATAATTTCAGCCTTGCTTCTTTATCTGAGTGCATGCAAAGAGGACAATACTGGTATCCCAATAACGCCCTACGGTTACGCTTAGTCAGCGGTTGAGTCCACGGTATGTTTATCTGTTTACTACTATCCGATAGCCCCATTCTTTCAGCAAAACTCATTAACGTCTTAGAGTTAAAAGCTCGGTAATGCATATCCGCTAAAATAGCCATATCTTTATGGACTTGCCCATCAATATGATTGAAACCCTTGTCCACATCATAAGTCCAAAGCCTGTAATCAGGCCAGTAAAACTGAGTGAAAGTTAAGATGTCACAGCCTTGGTTCAATGCTGCTCTAATTAGCCAAGAACTAATACTTTCATCGTAATACAAGGGTGTTTTGATGGTTAAGGGTTTTATCCTATTACTCTGTAAGCTTTCTTGTTTTTGCATATTCTTTTCTTCAATGCTTCTTCGGTAATTTCCTCGGCCCCTGTTTCTATAGCTTCTATGGCGCATTCGGAAACGAGTCTTCTTACATTGCCAATCTTCCCCTCACTGATACTATGTATGAGTCGGGTCTTATCGGGATGAAAAAGCTTGGATGGTTTTCTTAATGGCATAAGTAGCTCAAAGCTTCCTACAAGCCTTCTAAATTCCTCGTTATTGTTCCAGTTCTCTAGTTCGATGACATCAAAACGACTGATATGCTGTGGATCGGTATGAAGTATTCTTATCGCATCGTTTGTACCTGCTACGATAATAGGTAATTTAAGCTCATTGCAAAGATATTTAATGACATTCATTATCTGTCTTTGTTGCCTTGGGGTACCTGTTAATAAAGAATGAATTTCATCTATGATTAACACTTGTACGTTGCAGCATTTAAAAGCATGAACAACTTGATAGCGAAGCTTGGCTGTTGAATCAGTATGACGATAAGGTAATGCCAGCTTCTCAAGCAAACTAATATAAAGCTCCTTTTCACTCGGTACGGGCGGGGCCTGAATTAACACTATTGGAACGACAGATTCCTTAAAGTCATTAACTCCCTCCTCACCAAACTTTTCATAAAACCTGTTTATCAGCGTTGTTTTACCGTTATTGGAGTCTCCAATAATCATAAGATTAGGCATTCTGTGCTGCTTAGATTTTGACAGCAATTTCTGCATAATTTTGAGAGACTTATTCGCCTTTTCATAACCGATCCAACGAGGTTCATCAATGAAGCGGATTCTGTCTTCATTTGATAATGGCACTATATGTTGAAAGCTATCGAGGACGTGGACGTATGGCTTTTCACTACTCATTATTCTATATCCTCAAAAAAGTATATCCCGTAGTCGTCATCGGGAGTGATTGGAGGCTCTACGTCCTTATTCTCATTAGTTCTGGATGCCGCTACTACCGTAGATTCAACGTTATCTTGCTGAGTATCTATAGCCTCGTAATGTTTTTGAGATTTTTCATGACTTTTGCGCCTTTGATCCCTTCTACGCTGCGTTTTCGTTGTTGATTCAGCGTTTTCAGCCAGTGTTTGCATTTCATCCCATGCTTTATAAATCAGATGCTCATTGCTTGTACCGTTTTGTAGCTTGACCTGCCTTCTGACTTGTTGGTATTCCCACAAGCTCATTGGCGGCAATGTTTGATTGGCAAAGGGAACTACAAAATACTGTTTTAGTTCAGGATCGAAAAACCATATCTTACTGATGTCTCTAGGGTCGCGCCTGAATATAAACTTGTTTTTCACCTTATTGTCATCAGACGTATTTACATAGTTGTTTAAACAAGCATCGTAGTAATGCAAGCCATCAATACGAACGCCTGAGCTTTGTATGGTGCGCTCAAAACTCGGCATAAAATCAAGCTTAAGAGTGGTTTCATCTACAGGCAATGACGGTATGCCTATGCCATCACTAAATGAGTCGCCAAATATGCCAATTTCCCACTGCTTAGTGGGTGTTCGTTCTATGCCTGAATGAATGCTTAAATGGTAGACCTTAGTGATATAAGTTAGGAACCATTTTTCAAATTCATCAAGCGTGAGAGCTGCGTTTTTCTCTGCATCGTAATCATCTTTCTCTTTAATATTAGAAAAAGTCGTTCCAGGTAACTCATGAACCTTTTTCATCAAGTTGCCAATCATGCGTTCTACATGACCGCCATATTCAGGTCTGGCTAGAGGTCTGAACTCAATATTAATACCATGTAGCGCACAGGATTTTCTCAAATCATCTGAACGGAAATCCGACCCATTATCCACATGGATTTTTCGAGGATAGCCATATACCTTCCATTCAACGTCTGTAATACCGTTTTGAATGAGTAAGTCGTCTTTTGGTAAAATACTGCGTGAGAGGCACATGCCAACAGAGGTTACTGATGGTGCGTCTAAGGAAATATAGTAGCCCGTTATCATTCGGCTATAGACATCAATAGCGACAGTCACCCACGGTCTGCCAATAGGCTTTCTGTGCTTATCATCAACCAGAATAATATCAGCAGGGGTGTGGTCAATTTGAACAACATCTAAAGGGTTAAATACTTCGGGAAAGCGCCCCACTTTAGGCGTGAATTTGTTTTTTGCCCTTTCTCTTTGGCCGCGCCTTTTCATTACCATTGACTCAGGCAATTGATTGATACGATATCTGATAGCTTTACCGCTAGGTTTGGCACACCCTTTTTGATGACATAGCTTATGAACCCGTCTGACGGTTGCTTCTATAGTGGGGCGTTGTTGCGTTAAGAAGAAATCATTAATCACTTCTTTAATAAGCGTGTCCGTTGCATGATCTAATCTTATTTTATCTTTATGCCAGCCTCTCTTTTTTTCCAGTAAAGCAGCGATAGAACCAGTCGTTCTATAAGAGTTTATCCACCGTCTTAAGGTTCTACTTGAAATATTGCATTCCTCCGCTCTCGCTTCGAGAGCTTT
The DNA here is from genome assembly GCF_002439405.1 of Psychrobacter sp. UBA6291. Lineage (NCBI taxonomy): Bacteria > Pseudomonadati > Pseudomonadota > Gammaproteobacteria > Moraxellales > Moraxellaceae > Psychrobacter > Psychrobacter sp. UBA6291. Next base: position 13,662 of record NZ_DJUD01000050.1, read on the forward strand.
AGAGTCAGAGCCTTCACTATCCGATGATAACAATGGCTTAATCGCAAGGTATTTACTTTGGGCTTTTTCCCAGTCAGCATCACTAATGTATTCGGCATCTACGTTGAGAAGTTCATTGTCATCCGCGCTTGTAGCATTCTCTAAGCCGTGGATACTTATCAATTCGTTCTTTAGAGTGGATAAATTCTTAAACAGCGCTTGATTCAAATCAAGGAGTTCAAGCATTTCATACTGAATGCCTGTCGTCTTATGATTGTATATCTTGCCAATACCAAGGTGTAAGGCACCTCTCTTTAGTTTAATGCCTGATATCTCTAAAGCCTCATCTGTATCAGTTATATCATTAGACATACCAAACCTCCGTTTTTTCATTCAACTCATCCCAAAGATGAAATCCTAGCCTCTTAGTTGCCATAAGATGATAGATAATACGTCTTCCTTGGGGGCGGTATATATCGCCCATAAAAAACATCTCAAGCAGATATTCAATGGTAGTTGTGCCCATCATTTCTACCTGTTCTAAAATGGTTCTAATGTCTTTGTTTGAGCAATTCAGTCTCTCATAACGCATTATGTGCTCTACATTAGCTAGACCTTGATGACGAATCCTTGATTCATCATATATTTTGAAGCGATAGTCGTGCTCTTTACAGTATTCCTTTGCAGCCTTCCATTTGTCAGACCAATCACGCCAATGCCTCGTCCATTCATCTCTAGGCTTTACTTCTACAATTAGAGATTTGGTATGGGGATTAAAACGATCTCCATCATTATCTAACTGAACGAAATAATCAGGCGTATAGTTATAAGTCCTTCCATTTTTCTTGAAAGGGATAGATATGGGCTGGGCCACTACATCTAGTACATTACTTCGAAAGGTTTGAAAGACGACAAAATCTCTTTCTAAGGAAGATTCGTAAGGTATTGAATTGCCTTCATGACAATAATACCCAGACATACTTCTTCGAGTAGGCTTAATAACTCTAACTTGTTGCATAATTTATGACACCTATTGGGTGTAGTTAAGATTATTTTGACACTTATTGGGTAAATATATGACATCTATTGGGTATAAACCTACTCTGTAGGTCATATTATGGCATAGTATTTTGACATTTATTAGGTAAATTGACAGTGGTTCTCGTCCCAAACCTGGCGAGATCACCCTTGCTAACAAGGGAATTTTATTTTTAGACGAGTTACCAGAGTTCGACCGTACGGTTTTAGAAGTATTGCGTCAGCCGTTAGAGGCCAAGCAAATCACCATTAGTCGTGCCAACTCGCAGCTTACTTTCCCCGCAAACTTTCAACTGGTAGCAGCGATGAATCCTTGCCCGTGCGGCTATGATGGTGATGGCTCAGGCCGATGTCGCTGTCGACCTGAGCAGATTAAGCGCTATCAAGATAAATTATCTGGGCCGTTACTTGATCGGATTGATTTGCATATTACCGTGCCAGCGCTACCGATCGCTGATTTACAAAATGCGCAGGCTGGCGAAACCTCTGAGCAAGTGCGAACGCGAGTCGCTGCCGCCCATCAGCAACAATTAGAACGGCAAAAAAAGGTTAATAATGAGCTGAGTCCCAGCGAGATTGATAAATATATTCATTTAGGCGCGGGCGAGCAGCAATTATTACAGCTTGCTCAGCAGCGTCTAAATCTATCTGCTCGCGGTTATCATCGGGTATTACGTGTCGCGCGCACCATTGCTGATTTGGCAGATAGCGAAGGCATCACCAGCGCCCATGTCTCTGAGGCGCTAAGTTACCGAAGTAAGTGATTTAGCAATTAAAATTTATCAGTAATGGCACCTTCTGAGGCACTGCCAACGGTTTTAGCGTATTTGGCCAGTACACCGCGCTTTATATTTGGCTCTGGGGCTTTCCATACACTTAAACGCTTTTGAATATCTGCTTCGCTGATGTTTAAATTGATTTCATTATTATCGGCATCAATGGTGATGGTGTCGCCGTTTTCAATAATAGCAATCGGACCGCCAACCATGGCTTCAGGGGTGATGTGCCCGACGACAAAGCCATGGCTACCGCCAGAGAAGCGGCCATCAGTAATCAGCGCCACATCATTGCCCAATCCGCGACCCATAATGGCAGAAGTCGGCGACAGCATTTCACGCATACCAGGGCCGCCTTTAGGACCTTCGTAACGAATAACAACCACGTCACCCGCCACCACAGTGCCATCTAAAATAGCGCTCATGGAATCTTCTTCGGAGTTAAACACCCGTGCTGTGCCGGTAAACTGCGTACCTTCTTGACCACTGATTTTTGCCACCGCACCGGTTGGTGCAATGTTGCCGCGTAATATGCGTAAGTGGCTGTCAGCTTTAATGGGATTGTCGAACGGACGGATAATATCTTGGTCCTCAGGGTAATCTTTTACGTTAGCTAAATTTTGAGCGATGGTATTACCATTAACGGTTAAGCAATCACCGTGCAGTAACCCTTTTTCCAGTAAACGCTTCATTAATGGGGCGATGCCACCAATCTCGATAAGCTCTGACATGAGGTAACGGCCTGACGGGCGTAAATCGGCCAACACAGGAACGCGCTTTCCTATTTCGGTAAAGTCATCAATATTTAGCTCTACACCGATGGCATCGGCCATAGCGAGCAGATGCAGAACCGCGTTGGTTGAGCCGCCTAATACAATCACCATAGTAATGGCGTTTTCAAAGGCTTTGCGCGTCATAATGTCGCTAGGCTTAATGTCATTATCAAGGAGCCACTGAATTGCTTCACCGGCTTTTCGGCAATCTTCTCGTTTTTCAGGAGAGACAGCTTCTTGAGCCGAGCTGCCCGGTAGGCTCATACCAAGCGCTTCAATGGCTGATGCCATGGTATTGGCAGTATACATGCCGCCGCAAGAACCAGGGCCAGGGATAGCCGTTCTTTCAACTTCTAAGACTTCCTCTTTGCTCATATCGCCGCGAGCATTGGCGCCAACCGCTTCAAATACCGAGACGATATCGGTGTGGTTTTTTCCTGGTCGAATGGTTCCGCCATAAATAAATAGCGAAGGACGGTTTAAGCGCGCCATGGCCATCAGACAACCCGGCATGTTTTTATCGCAGCCACCAATAGCGATGATCGCATCGTGACCTTGGCAGCCCGATACGGTTTCAATAGAGTCGGCAATCACTTCACGCGATACCAGTGAGTATTTCATACCTTGGTAACCATTCGCGATACCGTCAGAGATGGTGATGGTGTTGAAAATAATGGGTTTGCCATGGGCAAAATAAACGCCTTTGGCCACTTCATCAGCCAAGCCGTTAAGATGAATATTACAGGGCGTCACTTGGCTCCAAGTCGAGGCAATGCCCACTTGCGGTCGCTTAAAATCTTCATCGGTAAAACCGACAGCACGCAGCATAGAGCGTGCTGGGGCTTTTTGAATACCATCGACCAAAATAGAAGAGTGTTTTCTGTTGGTATTGTCTTTTTTAGTCATTCTTTGTCTCCAATAGCATACGGTTTATTGGCTTATTTAAGCCAAAGCGCTATTTAATCATACGCTAAACCGGTTATAAAAACCTAGTACTCCAAGACTTACACTGGATTATTCACCCATAACTCTCGACACTTTATTATACTTAACCCCAAACATACCTTTAATGCTCGTTTAGACAAATTGACGTTTTATAAAAGGATTCTTTTGTTAATGAAAGCCAAACCCCCTTTTGCTCATACTTATTGGTTTCCGCTTGCCACGTTGTATTCCGCTTTAACGCTACCTTTATCAGTGGGTGGTCAGCTCGGCTGGTTTACGGTCCCTGTAGGCTTGCAGTACGCTTGGGGTCACGGTCATGAAATGATTTTTGGATTTGCTTTGATTGTCATTGCAGGTTATCTGGCTGGCCCGCAACCAAAATCCTATATCTTTACTGTGATGGGGTTATGGCTAGTGGCCAGGTTGAGTTTTTGGTTTGCGCCTATTTTTCTGCGAACAGCTAAGAAATGGCGAAACAAATCGGCGGGCTTTGTGCTGGTAGGCTTAGGTATTGCAGCGCTTGGTTTTCACTTGGCTATGCAAAGCAATCAACCCGATGATTGGCGTCTGAGGTTCTTATTAGAAGCGGTGTTGTTGTTAAGCGTGTTGACGTTTTATATGGGCGGGCGAATAATAGCGCCAGCGTTGGCAGGGCATTTTCAGAGTCAAAACCGCTTCTTAAAAGATCGTGTGCAGCCCAGGTTTGAAGGCAGTATTTTAATTCTGCTGTTTTCAGTATTGGTATTAAATCTACTGACCTTTACTTGGATTAAGCCCGTGATGGCAGCTCTTTTACTGTTCGGTGCGCTGCTCTGTATGATTCGAGTACTGCGCTGGCGACCATGGTGGAGCTATGGGTGTGCCGATTTATTGGCCATGCTTTTGGGATATAGTTGGATTATCGTGGGCTGGTTAGGTATCGCTTTGAGCTTAATAACAGCCAATTTTCCGATTACCAAAGCGTTGCACGCCAGTACTATAGGGGCACTGGGAACGCTCACCTTCACAGTGATGTCGCGAACTCGATCACACCGAGTATTGCGTGACACGAACGCCAAGCCTTTTGTCTTTATCTTAGTGTTATTGATAACCGCTGCGGCATTATTGAGGCTTAATCCCACTTGGTTAGGATATTCTCAAAGTATTTTTTTAGCGTCCTGCTGTTGGAGCTTTGCTTTTATAGGATTGTTTGTCTGGTTAATGTGGCTCAACAAAATAGAGAAAAAAGTTAAACGGCAACGACAGTTAATGCAGGATAAGTAGGCGCTTAGATAAAGCGTTAATTATCATATTAGTCTGTTTATTAATGCCGATGGTGCGGGTTAGGTTATAGCGTCACTTTTAGAACGATATTGAATCCCTATCAAAAACTTTATAGGCCCAATAGTTTTAATAATTCAGCAAAATTATCAAACGCAAAGTTTGGCTTACTATCACGAATATCGACACCATAATTATAACCATATGAGAGCCCAATGGTATCCACGCCCGCATTTTTCCCCGCTAAAATATCATTGATCGAATCACCAATCATAAAAGCGTCAATAGGCGCAAACCCCAGCGCCTCACAAACGTGTAATAACGGCGCGGGATCAGGTTTTTTAGTCGGTAAGCTATCGCCGCCAATCACTTCGCTAAATAGCGGCGTCCAGCCCATATGATCTAGTATTTTAGGAACAAAGCGAATTGGCTTATTGGTCACCAGTGCCAAGGTATAGCCCGCGTTTTTAAGCTGATGCAAGCCGTCGCTCACATCAGGATAAGCCGTGGTTTTTTGACAATCAAGGGCGCCATAAGCGGCAAAAAAGATACGAAGCGCTTCCTCTACCGCATCGTTGTCTAAGCTGTCATCAACAATCACCTGACCTAATAGCGCTCGCTCAACCAATACACGCGCGCCATTACCAATCCAACCTTTAATGGTATCAAGAGCGAAAGGAGATCGACCTAGTTGCTCAAGCATTAGATTGGTGGCATCCGCCAAATCAGGAACGCTATCGATCAGCGTACCATCAAAATCAAAGATGAGAAGCGGTTTTTGTTGTGAAGTAAGTTGCGGTGTAATGGGCGCTGGGGCAAGGTTATTGGACATCATAAAAGCTCTTATTATTAATTTAGGATAAAGCGTAGCACAATCAAGCGCCTGAGGTCATTGTGATTCATGGTTATCATTTTTATAACCGATTATTTAACGTCTTTATAGCGTGCGCGATGTTCGGATTTCATTCTAAGATAGTCTGCGTTTTCGCGGCATTTATCCCAAGTTTGCTTAAAAATACGCGCTGACTCTGCTTTGATAGGGTCTTCAACCTGCCGTGGTAGCTCTTCACGGCCATGGGCGCCGCTTTGACCCTTTTTATCGTCAGGGACGGGTCCTTTGTATTTCTTGCCACCTTTGTGGTTGGCGTAGCGGCGGGCGCGGGTATAGCCCATTTGAATAAATTTACGTGCCATATCGGCACCGACGAAGTCATCGGCAGCGAGATAATCTAAGAACATTTGATAAATGGTTTCGCTGCTTTCCTTTGCCATATCAGGGGTTGCAAAGCGCCAATGCGGCAATATTTCCGACTTATAAGGTTCGACCAATAGCACGCCTTGCTCACCGCGACCGACGCGATATAGCTCAGGGTGCGCGCGCAAGTCTAGGTTTTTATAATCCAAATCATAATCAAACTCTCTCATAGTTTTACCCTTTTACTTTGCATTAATCGTTTTAGTATAGAGAGAGTTTATCCTTTAAAAACAGCCTAAAAGTGTTATGAATTAGTGCGACTATCAGTTGTAGTAGATAGCTATCCTTATAATTTTTATTAAATTTTAACCATAAAAAAAGCCCCAAACAGTAATGTTTGGGGCTTTTTGGAATGCTTAAACGAATGGTGGCTCGAGGCAGGTTCGAACTGCCGACACACGGATTTTCAATCCGTTGCTCTACCGACTGAGCTATCGAGCCGTCTTCGTTGAGGCGCTATTAAACTAAATATAGGCGTTACTGTCAAGTGATTTTTGCATAATAAGTGAGAAAAGCCTATAAATAATCGAATATCAGCCAAAACTAAGCTTTTAACCTCGTATTTAGTCCTTAACGCGCAGGAGCTCATACTCGCTCATAATACGGTGAATGTCAGCGTCAACAGGGACAAACTCGCGCACGCCTTTTTTCACTTCAGCATCATAAACCAGTTTGATAAATTTCGCATCGATAGCGCGCCCACGATTTTGGCTATGAACAGTAAGATATTGCAAGCGCTTGGCATCGGTTTGCCCGTCATCAAAGCAAGCAACCGCGGCGATAGGCTTATCATTAAACATGCCGACATACAAAGTCTGACCACGCTTAAAACCTTGCTCAACGAGGTTTAATACCTCTGCGCCACTTGGCTGATTGTCATCGCTGTCATATAAGGCATGCAGACGCTCTGATAACTCGTTCTCGCGGGCAGGGTTTTTAATTAGGGGCGCATCTAAGCTATTGATGGCGATCGCTTCTAAAGGCATAATCGGTTCCTATAAGTGTTTACCGCGTCGTAACATCGAATGTAGCGTTGAGGGATCAGCGCGGGTGATGATTGATAATACTGAACGCACTATTTTAGCAGAATAGGGCGATTTTGTGCGTGGATTACTGCTTGGTCGTGGCAGTAAATGCTAGGGTTTGCTATGATGAAGATAGACAAGGGTTTATACGCCAAAAACCTAATATTTATACCTTTTTAAATAATTTATTTAAGCAAATATTGAACCTATTTTTAGCTTAATCTTCTATATTTTTATTCATTGTTTTAAACGCTAGTAAGAATGCTTTGGGCGCTTTTTCGCCCTATTTTATTGACCGCTTTTCATTTATAGAGAGTAGCCATGACAGCCAATTCTACCGAACAAAATCAAAATTCTGCTCAAAATCTTTTCGGTCATGCCGCACGTACGGCGACCGTTACGCGTAATACTGCTGAAACGCAAGTCACTTGTACGGTAAACCTTGATGGTACCGGTCAAGGCACTGTCGATACTGGCGTACCATTTCTAGACCATATGATTGACCAAATCAAGCGTCATGGTCTGTTTGACTTAGATATCAAATGTACTGGCGATACCTTTATCGATGATCACCACAGTGTTGAAGATACGGGTATCACGCTTGGACAAGCGTTCAATAAAGCATTGGGCGATAAAAAAGGCATCCGTCGTTACGGGCATTTTTATGCGCCACTCGATGAGTCACTGACGCGCGCGGTGGTTGATTTGTCTGGTCGTCCAGGACTTCATATGGACATTCCGTTTACCCGCTCGCATGTTGGTAACTTCGATGTCGATTTGTTTAGCGAATTTTTCTACGGCTTCGTCAATCATTCATGGATGACGGTGCATTTAGATAACCTCAAAGGTAAAAACAGCCATCACCAAATTGAATCTACCTTTAAGGCGTTTGCTCGTGCGCTACGTATGGCTTGCGAATATGATGAGCGTGCGCTGAATACCTTGCCATCGACCAAAGAGGCTTTTTAGATGAGTCGAACCACAAAGATTGCATTATTAGATTATGGCATGGGTAATTTGCACTCGGCCAGCAAGGCGTTAGCAGCGGTCGGGGCAGAGGTTTCTATTACCAATGACCCAAAAGTGGTCGCGGCGGCTGATAAAATTTTCTTCCCAGGTGTCGGTGCGATGCGTGATTGTATTGCTGGCATGCATGAGGCAGGGATTGATGAGGTCATACGTCAGGCGATATTTAATAAGCCTGTTATGGCCATCTGTGTGGGCATGCAAGCGTTGTTTGAACAGTCCGCTGAGAATGGTGGTACAACATGCTTGGGCATCCTAGATGGCAGCGTAGAAGCGTTTGACCCTACTTGGAAAGATGAGCAAGGGGCAACCATTAAGGTGCCGCACATGGGCTGGAATACCATCAGCGGCATGGATTTTGCTCATCCGCTGTGGAATGGCATCGAAGACAATGCGCATTTTTACTTTGTACATAGCTATTACTGCGCGCCTAGCGACGATGCACAAGTGGCGGCCGTTTGTGATTACGGTCAGCCGTTTTGTGCCAGTATTTTGCAAGATAATTTATTTGCGACCCAGTTCCATCCAGAAAAAAGCCACACCGCGGGTCTGCAGCTATTAAAAAATTTTGTCGATTGGGATATTTAACAACTATACTTTAAATATTTCTTCAATAAGAAGGTAGATTAGCAAATGCTTAATCTACCTTTTTTATTCTCAATGTATAATTGGCTGTTTTTCATTTATACTCAGTTACTTTTTACCTCTTTTACGCGGAATAAAATCGTGGATTTTTATCTCTTTAAAAACGGTGTCGTCGATGCTACTGGCTTAGACAAAGACGCCTTACATATCTATGTGGGCATTGGCGTCTACCTATTAAGTTTACTTTTGCTGCGTCCAATTTTTAAAAAATACAGCGTTAGAGCCTTTGTCGCTTTGATTTTGGTGACCGCCATCGCTCTATTGGGTGAATATTTGGACAATCGCCAGACGATTACCGAATTGGGTGTGGTAGGGTTAAAAGCGGTAGAAATAAAAGCCAGTATCCATGATATCGTGAATACCTGTCTGCTTTCTTACATAATCTACGGCCTGACCGTATGGACAAAGACATTTCAGTCAATCAATACCGTCAAACCTATGATTAAACAGCAGAAAAAAACGGACTATCGCTAAGTCCGTTTTTTATTGTTTATAATCTCATTGTTTTGCGCTTTTTACTTTAAGAGTTTTTACTCTGATGCTTTTTTAAAACGCCAAAGCTGAGCAACTCACCATTTACAAAGCTTACGAAAGTCAAAAAACTCTGGTCTATTTAATGTGTTATGAGTTTGCTACCTTACAATCAGAAAGGTAGCGACAGGCAATTATTCTATCTTTCCTAATTATCAATCTAATATAAGCAATAATAAAATAGGAAAAGTTATGAATATCTCAGACCTTAATATCAGTGACATAGTAGACAAAGCCAAAGACACCTTAGGTTTAGAGCCGCAAGAAGCCGAAGATGGCGCTTATACCCCTTCTAAAGCTTCGCTTAAATTGGCAGCGCCTAACAAAACCAACTACGATCATAGCGAGTACGAAGCGCCATATCGGGGCAACAAAAAAATCCTGATGGTCTGCACCGAGCGGCAGTACATGACCATGGCAAATGATAAGAAGTTTAAGACTGGCAATCATCCGGTTGAGATGATGGTGCCGTTGCTGCATTTTAAAAAAGCAGGGTTTACGGTAGATGTTTTTACCCCAACCGGGGAGGCTGTAAAAGTCGAGCAGTGGGCAATGCCAGAGGACGATGACGACGTCAAAAAAATCTACGCTGAATATGAATCTAAGCTTAACAGTCCAAAAAGTATCGCCGATTTTGTCAAAAATGATATGGAAAATAGCGAGGATTACGCAGCAATCTTTATCCCCGGTGGGCATGGGGCAATGCTGGGCTTGCCTGAAGATTATAACCTTGGCGAGTTGCTACGTTGGGGTTATGACAAGGATTTATTTACCTTAGCGATTTGTCATGGACCAGCGGCTTTATTGGCAGCCAATTTAGCAAGTCCTGATCGCTCTGATAAGCCTGATAGCGCTGACAATACTAATAGCGCCGATAAAGACAATAATGCCAATCATGACTTTATTTTTAAAGGTTATAAAATGGTAGCGTTCCCGACAGCTATGGACAAGCAAATGCCAAAAATTGGTTATTTGCCCGGTACGATGCCTTGGTATTTTGGCGAAAAGCTTAAGGTGTTGGGCGTTACCATTGATAATAAATTGGCGACGGGGCAGACACATCAAGATAGAAAGCTAATCTCAGGCGATGGACCCTTGGCGGCCAATGACTTTGGTAAGATGAGTGCTGAAGCTTTATTAAAGGAGCTTAGCTAAACCGTTTGGATTCAGTCATAGCACAAAAAAACGGACTATTAATCAGTCCGTTTTTTGTTTTTATGGTTCAATATTTTTATAATAAAAGATTTAGTCGTTCTGACTGTTAGCCTTATCATAAAGCTCACGCACCACTTCACCAATCACTCGAATACCATCAATCAGCGTTTGCTCATCGGCTGCGATACTCATACGAATACATTCATGGGCATGCTGATAATCGCTCACATCGACACTCGGGAAGAAATACTCACTTGGTACGATAATCGTGCCTTTGTCTTTGAGAATCTCATACAGCTCAGTGGTGCTAATCGGCAAGTCTTTAAACCATAACCATAAAAATATCGCGCCCTCCGGCTTATGAATCATCAATGGATAATCACCCAACGCTTCTTTTAACAGCTTGACCGCTAATGTCGCTTGCTTCTGATAAAAGGGTTTAATCTCATTATCCGCTAACTGCTTGATACGGTCATCGTTCACCAATGGCGTCGCAATCGCTGCCCCAAAACGTGTCGGAGCCAAATTGACCACCGCATTCATCGCGCTGACCGCTTCGATGACTTTCGCATCGGCAACGATAATACCCGTACGCATACCGGGCAAGCCAATTTTAGACAGGCTAAAGCACAAAATCGTATTATTATCCCAGTTCAAATGTGCGTCAGAGTAGATGATATTCGGGAAGGGCATACCGTAGGCGTTATCGATGATTAGCGGTATATCATAACGTTTGGCAAGCTCGGATAAATGCGCCATTTCCTCATCGGTCAACACATTGCCCGTTGGATTGGTCGGACGCGAACAGCAAATCGTACCGATACGTCCTTCTTTTAACGCTGGCAAGTTTTCTAACGCGTCAAAATCGACGCGATATTTAAAAAACCCTGCTTCGCCATCATGAGTGACTTCATCGATATGCGGTAATACGGCGGCAAAATGCTGACCTTCGACATGCACATCGCTATAGCCAATATACTCAGGGGTTAATGGTAGCAAAATAGATTTATCTACCAATTTGCTCTGTTCGTCAACGAACGCACCACCAAATAAATTAAACAAATAGAAAAAAGCATTCTGTGAGCCATTGGTCAAAGCGATATTTTCTGCGCTCAAATTCCAATCATAATGACGATTAAAGAAGCCAACCAACGCATCGATAAAGGCAGCGTCACCTTGCGGATTAGAGTAATTTGCCATACTAATAATCGCGCTACTATTGGCCTCATCAGTATCGTTATCATTACCAAGGGCCTTATAAGTCTCTAAAAACAGCTCATTAACCGCATTAATCTTGGCAGGATTACCACCACCCAGCATATTGATCGGCTGATCGCTTTTTAGCGCATCACCCAAATCATCCATCAATTGTGAGATGCCAGTTGGCTGGGTAAATTTTTGACCGAACTTTGAGAATTTCATAAGGCTACCGTACTGTTTTAGAGGATGTTGTAAGAAGGAATTTAATCGATAAAGTTGGGTTAGTATAGCAAATGAAAAGTATAAAATAAGTAATCTGCGCGGCTGATATTGGTTTATATAATTGTGCGGTAAGTAAAAAACGCCCACTATATCCATAGTGTGCGTTTTGGTTTGCGGTTTTAGAAATTGGGGTTTTGGAGCTAATCCTGCTTTACGCTTGTAGTTGGCAGTCTGCGGCGCACAGCACCTAGGCACAGTAGCGTTCCAACGTCCGAGCGACCACTCCTGTGTAAGGTGCTGTAAGCGCCACAGCCCAAAAAGCTACCGCTGCAATCAGGGCTAAACCGCGTCTTAAGGCGACTATTTCTAAATCAGCATAGTTTATATCTAAAGTCCACTACTAAATATCAAACAAATAAAAAAGATACAATTTATTTTGCTAAAATACAGTTCAAACGATTACAATGAATGTATACATTCATTGTAATCGTTTGAACTGTATTTCTTTCTTCTGTATTTAAAAGGCATTATATCTATGACAGCTGTTGTTGCTATTATGAATAAAACAGGACTTGCCTTAGCTGCAGATAGTGCTGTTACAGTTACTAATGGGGTAGGAGGTTATAGTTCAAGTAAGATTTATAACACAGCAAACAAGCTGTTTATGCTATCTAAGTATCATCCGATTGGTATTATGGTTTATAGTTCTGCTGACTTCATGCAAGTGCCTTGGGAATTAATTATAAAGTTGTATAGAAAGCATATTGGAGACGAAAGTTTTAAAGCAGTTAGCGATTATCGTGATGATTTCTTAAGGTTTATGGTTAATAGTAGTCATTTTTCTTTTATTGAGAAGGAAAGTAGCTATTTGCCTTCAATAATGAATAGTATTTTGTCTTTTGTAACATCAATAGTTAATGAAAACTTGTCAAGAGACATAGAAGTAAGAAACGAATTAGATCTCTTAGAAGGAAAAGATCTAACTAAGAAGCACGCCGAGCTTATAACAGAGGAAATTAAGAAGATTAAAGATAATTTTTTTTCTAATCCAGAAAAGATAAAGGAGTTTGAGGGTTATGAGTTTCAAGAATTTAGTACTAAATATCAGCAAGACATTTGTAAAGCGTTTAAAAATTGTGTAGGCGAAAGCTTTATTGATTTAGATGCCTTTCCAGAGTTAAAAGAAGAGCTATTACAGATAACGTTTGAATATTTGACTCGGAATAATTTTATAGTTCGTTCAACTGGAATTGTGTTTGCTGGATTTGGTGATTCTGAGATCTATCCTTCATTATGCTCTATTGATATAGACTGTGTATTAGATGGGAAGCTTCGATATGCTGATAATCAAGTGACTCAAATATGTGAAGAAAATAGAGGCGCTATTATACCTTTTGCGCAAAAAGATGTAATGCATATGTTTATCGAAGGAATTGATCCAAATATAGAACAAGTATTTGAAGATGCGTTTGTAAAAGTGATGAAACGTTATAATTTAATGCTAGCCAATGCTGTTGAGGATAATAAGACTAAGGAAGATATCCTTAATATTGATATAGATATTCTTAAGGATATCTTCAGACAAGATATTATAGATGCTAAGCAAAGGTGGCAAATTATACCTACAATTAACACCGTAGAGATTTTATCTAAAGAAGATTTAGCAGAAATGGCTGAAAGCTTAATTTACTTAACATTTCTAAAAAAGCGTACTTCATCAAACGAAGAAAATGTTGGGGGCCCAATAGATGTAGCTATTATTAGTAAAGGTGATGGCTTTATTTGGAAAAATAGGAAGCATTATTTTGAGAAGGATCTCAATCAACATTTTTTTTCTAACTACTATAATAAGGAGTAATGTATGCTAAACTTTAGTTCTTTTACCGAAAATAATAGTTTAGGTAAATTAAAAAATAGCTTAAGATATAATGAGACTGAAGGAGATATAGAAAATGTCTATAAGAATTCAGAAGCATTGTCTAATCATATATCTAGCAATATACTGGAGTCACTGAGAGAGCAACTTAGCCGTCAAGGACTACAGGTAGATGTAGAATCTGAACAAGATTTAGAGACATCAGACTAAATATTTAATAAAAAAAAAGAACCTCATGTTGAGGTTCTTTTTTTTATTAAAATTAATAAATTCAGATAGCAGCAAAAGCAGGATTAGCTACAACTAAATCATCGCCCTTACCCTTGCCATAATCCCGCGTCCAATCACCAAACGCACATAAATAACGGCAATAGTAAATAGCAAACCAATTAACGCCACACCGCCAATAGCCAAGCTTGTCCACGGCACGCTAAAGCGCAGATTAAACCATTGGGTAATAGCGGCCCAAGCACCGATATTAGCGATAATCACGGCAAATAAGGCAGCGCTAATACCAAGTATGCCAAGCTCTAAGATATTGAGCATATAGAGGTCGCGCTTTTGCATACCGAGCAGCCTGAATGAGGCGCTGTCTTTCATGCGGTCTTGCGAGGTAGAGAGTAGCGAGCTAATCAAAACCATGATACCCGTCAATAATGCCAGTAAGGTGAAGACATAAACCAAACGGCTCATTTGCACCACTAACTCTTGGACTTGCTGCGCGATTGCTGTGCCGTCGATGGTCGTTACCGCAGGAAACTCGCGTACTAACTGACCTTGGAGCTTTGGAATCTCTTCTGCTGCGACGTGGGCGGTAGCAAATTGGATTTGCGGCGCAGCTGCTAACACTTCAGGCTCAAATAAAAAGTAAAAATAGGGACTGGGTCCTTTCTCATAGCGCGAGCGGATACTGGTAATTTGCCCGACGATTTCAATCCCTTGGATATTAAAACGCACCTGATCACCCATGCCGACATTTAGCAAGCTGGCAGCAGTATCCAAAATTGATAATGGCGCAACGGTTTGTGCTGAGTCGTTATCTGCAGTCTCAATAGGCGCATAAAGCTTGTCGTTTTCTACAGCATCAGTGATGAATTCGGTATCCATCACCGTATCGGCGTAGCTTAAATTAAACACACGCGCAGGGTCATCGAAGCCGTCAGTAGGTTCGATATCTTGTACGGGTATATTATTAGCCGTTACGACACGCGCACGAATGACAGGATAATAGCTGACAGGGGCAGCAATAATATTATTAATCTCGTCATGCTGGTCGCTTTGAATATCGAGTAAAAATAAATTGGGCGCATCTTCAGGATAGGCATTAATAAACTGGGCATTGATACTATGATTGAGCGTGGTAATCAAAGTTAAAACCGCCACTGACAGCGATAAAGTGACAAAAAATAATGCTGACTGATTGCCTTTACGGGCAAGGTTATGGATAGCAATACGCTGCATCCAGCTGATATTAGAATGCTTGGCAAACTTAGTCAGCAGCCATAACCAACCGCGAGCCAATAGCCAAAATATCGCTACGAAGGCAGTTAAGCCTATTAACAGCTGCGCACCTAGTAACAGAGAATTGACTTCATAAGCGAAAAACACATAGAGACCAACTAGCATCAATCCATACCAAAGTAACGGCAGACTCCGATACCAAGGCAGATTTTGCGAGTTTGTGCTTGCACCTTGATTAAGCAAAGTCGCAGGCTTGGTGCTACTTAACGTGCTTAAACCACGCTGAGCGATAAGCAAGGTCAGCACTAGCGCGATAATAATGGTTTTAATGGCGCTAATCGGGTTAATAGCTAAACCAACATCCGCTGGCAAGATAGCAATGAGATACGGCTGGCCGACTTTAAGTAAGCCAAAACTCACGATAACCGCGGCCACACAGGCGATGATAGTAGTAACAATCAATAGCTGATAGTAGCTGCGTTTTAAGGATTTAAGCGGCTCACCTAATGCCAAGCGAATGGCATTACTAGACTGCTGCTTGGTCACGAAAGCGGTGATGACGCCATACATCGCCACAGCCGACAATAAAAGCACGGCAATCACGAGCAGCTTTAAAAACATCAAAACGTTGTCAGAGATACGCGAGACAGAGGTATCTGCCGACTCTGCATCAGAGAGCTCAATATCAGGATAATTATTGAGTATTTGCGTCAGCTTATCTCGCTGCACGGCCATTAATTCAGGCGCGCCGGCCAACTCAATACGATAGTTAATACGGCTACGCTGTCCTAATAAATTGGTCGCCGCGAGCGCATCCTGATGCATTAAAACCCGCCCACCAAAACCAAAGGCAGTCAGTGGACGGTCAGGCTCTTTGGTCAGCACGTCGCTAATAATAAACTCAGCATCACCAATGGTGATTTGGTCACCGACACTGGCGTTTAAGCTGTTCAGTACTTCGGGCGCGACGACGACATTAGCAGCGCTTAATTGCTGCCATAATGGTTGCCCCGAAGCAAGCTCAGCTTCTCCATATAATGGATAAGCTGGCGAAACCGCTTTAACGCTGGCAAGTAAAGTTTGCTCATCGGTCACCACCATCGCACTAAACTGATAGTCATAAACGATTTGCGTATCAGCGACCGTCTCTACTTGTGCTAATATCTCGCTTGGCCAATCTTGCTTACTGTTTAAAATCAAATCACCGCCAACGAGCGCGCGCTGATTATCATTGATATAAGTATCAACCGATTGCTGGATAGAATCTAAAGTCAGGTAAGTGGCAAGCGAAAGAACTAGCGTGATTAAGAATAAGACGGGGTATATCCAGCGCTGCCACCAGCTACGACTTAAGGCTTGCGCGCCCAAGTTTTTTGAAATTAATAGACGATTAAATAGTTGGCTTATGATGCCACGCGAATCATTCGACTCATTATCCATGTTATCCATTGATTTTTGATCCATCTATCATACCGTCATGCATGGTAATGACACGATCTGCCATCTCCGCTAGTGCGGCATCGTGGGTGACGACCACCAGTGCAGAGCCAACTTGCTGGCGTAAATCTAATAACAGCTGCATCACTTGCTTGGCATTTTGTTCATCTAAGTTACCGGTTGGTTCATCGGCAAAGACGATTTTTGGCTGCGATACCAATGCACGGGCAACTGCTGTTCGTTGCTGCTCACCGCCTGATAATTGGTTGGGCAAGCTATCACGCCGATGCCCTAAATCAACCGCCGCAATCAACTCATTGACGCGTGCTTTATTCGGACGGCGGGCGATATCAAGCGGAAAGGCAATATTTTCAGCGACGGTTAATGTCGGTAATAGATGAAATGACTGAAAAACAAATCCCATCTCGCGTTGACGAATAACGGCTAAAGCATCTTCATCAAGCGCACTTAAGGTTTGCCCTGCCAATTCAACGCTTCCACTATCAGGATAATCTAACGCTGCCAGTAGTCCGAGCAAAGTCGATTTGCCCGAGCCGGATTTACCCATGATGACCACAAACTCGCCCGCATCGACATGGATATCGACGTCTTTAATGATGGATAATGATTGCTCACCGACTTGAACGGTTTTATTCAGCTTGGAGGCAGTAAGTAGCGCTTTGTTATTGGCTGTAGCGGTCATTGGCTAGTCTCAGTAGGCGTGCTAGGTTTCGTTGCCGTATCGGTATAGGCTGCTTCTAGCTTTTCGATTTCAGGTTGCAGAATTGGCAAAATATTGTCGTTAACGATTATAGTATAGCCTTCCTTTGTTGGATGAATGGCATCGGCTTGGTTGAGTTTAGCATCACCGCCCACCCCCTCTAAAAAGAATGGAATCAGCGTCACATTCATATCTTTTGCCACCCTTGGATATATCGCAGCAAACGATTCGACGTAGTCAGCGCCAAGATTGTCATAAATCTGCATACCGCCCAAAATGACTTCGCTACCGCCATCTTGAAGGCGTTTAATAGCGGTGCGAATATTGGCTTCGACCGTTGCCACATCAATACCGCGGATGGCATCATTGGCACCGATGGTCAAAATAGTAATATCAGGTTTGGTTTGTAAAACCCAATCCAGTCGATTGACCAATCCAGTACTGGTTTCGCCACTTAATCCTGAATTGATTACTTTGACATCCTTGTAGCCAAGCTCTTGTAAGCGAGCTTCTAGCTGCGCGGGGTAATTGGCATTATTATCAACGCCAAGCCCTTCAGTCAACGAGTCACCCAATGCCAAGATGGTTAAAGGTGCTTGCTGCTCAGCTGAATGCTTAGATGGAGTAGATTCTGGTGTTTGAGGTTCAGCCATTGTCGTATTGACGGCCGGATTATTATTTTGAGTGTTATCAGCCGTTTTAGTGTCAGGCTGCTGTTGACAACCGCTAATAGCGATTGCGAGGCTCAAGGCGGCGACCGTAAGCAAACGCTGCGGTAGGCGAGAGGGTATGTTTATCATGATTCTGCTGTCCTAAATACAATAAAGTCAGTCTAGCAGAATCAGGTAAGCTGCAATATGGTACAAAAGTTAATTGATTGACGCCGAAGGTTAATTGATTGAAGATAAAAATTAAATCTTTTTACCATCGACCATTAGCGGGCGGCTAACCAGCCAAGCAAACCCCACGTTGATAATCATCAATACCAGCATAATAAATAACGGCAAATCCCAGTTGTCCGTTGCTTCGTGCAACCAACCGGTGCCAAGTGGACCAAAAAACGCAATCAGATAACCAATGGCTTGCGCCATGCCCGACAGCTCGCTTGCTTGATTGGCGGTATAAGTACGCATCGAAAACAGCATCATACTTAAAGTGAAAATCGCCGAGCAGCCCATGCCCATTAGTCCTGACCATAGCCAAGCATAATCGGCAGACAGATAAGTGAGACCCAAGACGCCGAGCACGTTTAGCGTTGCCGCAAAGATGGCCAGCGCTTGTATAGGACGGCCGCGGTTGACGAGCCACGTTAAGCTTAAAATAGCGACCGGTGCCATAAATTGAAAGACGGAAGCCATTTGCCCCGCGCTCACCGCTGACAACCCTTTACTTAGCCATATCGACGGTAAGAAACTGGCAACGGTATAAAAAAGCAAGGACTGTAAGCCCATAAATACCGCAATTTGCCAAGCAAACGGCGTGCGCCACATCGAAATGTGCGATGGCGCTTTCTCGCCTGCCGCAAGCGGTTTGATGGGCTGATGATTTGATGAACCCAAACGCAGCCGTAGCACTACCCAAATGATTAAGGCAAACAAGCCTAAAATCGACCAGCCACCTAGCGCCCATTGCCAGCCAAATTGCTCAGATAACGGCAAAACCACGCCTGCGACAATCCCAGCCGACACTGTCATGGTGAGACTAAATAAACCGGTAATCAGAGGAATATGGTTCGGTGTGCGCTGTTTGATGACAGGGGCAGCAAGGGTATTGGCAAAGCCAATTGCCAATGTTAGCAATAACGTGCCGCTTAAAAAGCCAATCCAAGTCGGAATGACGCTACGAATAACCATACCTGCGGTTAATAACGCAATCATCGTGATCAGCGTATTTTCAAGGCCAAAACGCTTCCCAATCGTAGGCGAAATAAAAGCCCCAAGCGCAAAGGTCAGCATCGGCACTGCACCAAGCCAACCAATTTGGGTTTCGGAGATATCAAGCGCCCCTTGCACTACCGGCGCAATAGAACCCAGCGCCACAATCGGCGCGCGCATATTGGACGCCAATAAAACCATAGCACATAGCACCAGCCAAAAAATAAAGCGCGATGAGGGCAGCTTTAGGTTTGCTGGCGCATCTGGTTGAGACTGGGACGGTATATCAGATTGCAAATTAGGAGAGGTAGACATAGCAGCACGACTATTAAAAAAAGGACACGTCATTTATAAGCACTGACGCAGCAGCACTTATAAATAACCCCAAAGCCCGTCTATAAGACGGCGCTCAAGACCACATATTAGAATATAGAGTATAAAAACACTTGCAGAAAGCAAGTCATATGAACTTGCTACCCCATTTATCAGGGTAAAGTTAGTATATGAATAGTGAAGTTTTGGCTTTGCTGATAGCGCTTATGATAAAAAGGCTTTTATATAAACGCTAAAGCAAAAATAGCGTCAGTCACCGTTAGTTTGCAAGGTTAATTGCAAAGGACTCGACGCTATTATAAGAATAGAGGGCGGCTAAATACTACCAACGTATGGTAACAAATAGCAGGTTTATACCGACTTGCCTAATTGCGCAGCCTTTAGCGCGGTTTCTTGCTGCTGGTCAACCAGCGATTCGCATTTATTGGGGTCGTTACCACAAAATGAGCAAAACTCATCACCCATCAATTTTGCCACACCACCGCACGAGCCTCTAAGCGGCTTTTTTTTGACCATATAACCGATGCCCATAAAGATAAAAAACAGCATAAAGACGGTAAAGGTAACAGCAAGCATGGGAAGCAATTGGTTAAGCATAGAGATAACCTCTCGTTTAAAATATGAAGCAGCCATCTAAGCAATGACTTACTTATAGTATAGCAAAAATTTGCCTCGCCCGTTTGTGCTTAGCAGGTTATTACAGTCTAGATGTTTGATACTAAGACTTTTTATCGGCGCGTAAGGTTTTCATCGCCGGCGTTTCGACCACTTGCCAATCATCAACGCTGTCGGTCGCCGTGTCTGCTACAACACCTTTTGCCAAAATGACAAATAAAGCTGCGATATTGTGCTCTTTCGCCGTAGCCAGCGCTTTTCCATAAGGCATGGCGGTCAAAGCCGTTGCCCACGCATCTGCCAGCGCCACCGTTTCTGCAGCGACCGTTACTGATGGCGCACCGCCTACGATTGGCTCACCTGTGGTTGGGGCAATAGTATGGCTATAGTGCTTACCATCGAAAACAACGGAGTTGCGATAGTTGCCAGAAGTAGCAAGCGCCATGCTAGCGCCATTATTGATAGGCTGGCGAATCATCGCCATTGCTTGCCGAGTACTTACCGTACTGCCCTCAATGGGTGCATCAATAGCGATTTGCCACGGCTGCTGCTGGGCGCTAACGCCTGAAGTCGCCACTTCGCCGCCAATCTCAACCATATAGTTGCGAATTTGATAAGTGTTCTTAAGCACATCGGCAATGACGTCGACGCCATAACCTTTAGCCACCGCCGAAAAATCAAGGCCAACGCCGTCTTTGGTTTTATAAATGCTGTCATCTTTTTGAATGACACTGTCAAAATCGACCAAGGCTTTCGCTTGCGCAATCTCAAGCGCGCTTGGCGGACTTTGTAAGCGCTCAACCGTCATGGTACTGCCAAAGCCCCAAGTTTCTATCAAAGGCATTACCGTTGGGTCAAAAGCGCCGCCCGATAGCTCATAAACTTGCCTTGAGGCTTGCAACACATGGCTAAAATCGGCGTCGATAGCAATCGGCGTATCTTTGCCTAATTGGTTAAATTTAGAAATAGTAGAGTCGGCTTGATAGGTCGACATGCTGTCGTTTATATCTTGCAAGCGCTTATCGATTGCTGCTTGTATGGCAGCTTCATCAGCGCCTTTGGGTAATTGATAACTGATGTGGTAGCTGGTGCCCATGGTCTCGCCGCTAAGATTGTTGTAATCAGGCTTTTGCTGGCAGGCGCTAAGCATGAGTACAGAGCTGATAGCAATGATGGTTAAAGAGGCGGGTTTTAGGGGTTTGTTAGCGGCAGAAAACGTGGTTAAATTTGTCATATAAGTCATCACAGCTTGATAAAGCGAAGGGGTGAGTGGGGGCGATAGTTTGCAAGTAATGAACTAAGCAAGCTAAGCGTCGCCTATTTTACACCCCTTGTTACCGATAAGGCCAATTTACGACTAACGTACGACTTAAATAACTACGACTCGAGAAGATACGATTGAACCTGCCTGTTTTTATTTAACCTGTGACTCACGAATAAGCTTATATAGCTTCGGCGGCGATAAACGATTGACTCTAGTGGCAAGCTTTTCTTTACTGCCAGCAACGATGACATATTCTTCACCCTTAGTCAGGGCTTTGACGACTTGCTTGGCAAAGGCGGTCGCAGTAAGACCCTTATTGGTGGCGTCATCCATTGTCCCTTGCGCACTACCATCACCAGTCAAGGCATTGATAGAAATATTGGTTTGAATAAACCCTGGGAATATGGTCGCGACCTCGATGCCTTGGTCATGCAATTCTGCGCGCAAGCTGTTTGCCCACATATGGATAGCGGCTTTGGCAGCACCATAAGCGCCGCGATATTGGGTACCCAGTAAACCTGCCACGCTCGATATCATGACAATTTTGCCGCCACCTTGCGCAATCATATCGGGCAATACCAGTCTGGTCAGCCGCGTTTGCGCGAAATAATCTATCTCCATCAGCTTACGTTCAACTTCCTCGGTCGTTTCCATGATAAGCGCGCGTTGACTGATGCCCGCATTATTAATCAACCAATCCACTTTTTCAGTTTTAGCCTTGATTGTTTCATAGGCTTCTTTTGCTTGCGCGGCATCGGCGATATCAAAGGGAACGACGATATGCTTTTTGCTGTTTTTGCAGCGATTTTTGACTGTCTCTAATTTAGCTTTATCACGGCCACTTAAAATAATGCTGGCACCACGTTTGGCAAAGGCAATTGATAATGCTTCGCCGATACCGCTAGACGCGCCGGTAATCCAAATGGTCAAATCTTTCGCTTTGGTTTTCATAAGAATCCTTTCTGATTGAAAATGGTTTATTTAGCGCATAAAAAAAGAGCCTCCATTGAGACTCTTAATTTATCATATATTTTTAGCTTAACGATACTTGTTGAATAAATAGGTGTTATCAACCGATTTAAATAACTCGCTTAACCACCAAAATCATCAAGCATGATGTTTTCATCTTCCACGCCCAAGCTGTGTAGCATGTCGATTACCGCCGCGTTCATCATCGGTGGCCCGCACATGTAGTATTCACAGTCTTCTGGGTTTGGATGGTCTTTAAGATAGTTTTCAAGCAGCACGTTATGGATAAAGCCGGTTGGACCTTCCCAATTGTCTTCAGGGAGAGGGTCAGACAAGGCCACATGCCACTCAAAGTTATCAAACTCTTCTTCTAGTTGATCATAATCTTCAACGTAGAACATCTCACGAATCGAGCGCGCGCCATACCAAAAGCTAATCTTACGCTTGGTATCTAAGCGTTTGAGCTGATCGAAAATGTGCGAGCGCATCGGTGCCATACCCGCACCACCACCGACGAAAATCATTTCAGCTTCGGTGTCTTTGGCAAAAAACTCACCATAAGGACCAGAAACCGTCACTTTATCGCCAGGGACGAGGCTAAATACCCAAGAGGACATTTTGCCCGGTGGTATACCGTCAGGACCGCGTGGCGGTGGACTGGCGATACGGATATTAAACTTAATAATGCCTTTTTCGTCTGGGTAGTTGGCCATTGAGTAAGCACGAATCACTGGCTCATCAACTTTCGACACATATTTGAAAATGTCGAACTTTTCCCAATCTTCGCGGTATTCTTCGTCAATCACAAAGTCTTTATAATGCACTTCATGCGGCGGCGCTTCTAACTGTACATAACCACCCGCACGGAAATTGACTTCCTCGCCTTCTGGAATTTTAAGCACCAATTCTTTAATAAAGGTGGCAACGTTATCGTTCGAGACAACTTCACATTCCCACTTTTGTACATCAAAAAACTCAGGGTCAATCTCAATTTTCATGTCTTGCTTTACCGCAACCTGACAGGCAAGACGCATGTGGTTACGGATTTCGCCTTGGGTAAAATACCCAGTTTCGGTGGGCAGGATAGAGCCGCCCCCTTCGATAACGCGGCAACGACACTGCGCACAGGTACCACCGCCACCACAGGCCGAAGATAAGAAAATACCTTCGCTTGCCAATGTTTGTAGCAGTTTTCCGCCCGCGGGTGTCACGACGTCATTATCGGGATTATCGTTGATATGGATAGTAACATCGCCTGAACTGACCAATCTTGAGCGCGCTGCCAAAATAATGGCAACAAGACCCATGATGATCACGGTAAACATAGCAACGCCACCAATCGCCGTAGCGTAATCCATGGTAGGTATCCTTAATCTATGGAGTAGGGGAGCGAAAAAACGTCTTTGCGTTTTTTGAACCCCTTCCGAATAAATGAATTAAATAGGTCAAAGTGCTAAATAGGGTTTAAGCTTAGCGGTTTAAATTGACATACCGCCGAAAGACATAAAGCCAAGTGACATCAGACCAACCGTGATAAAGGTAATACCAAGACCACGCAGCGGCGCTGGAATGTCTGAGTATTTTAGCTTTTCACGGATACCCGCCAAGGCGGTAATCGCCAATGCCCAACCAAAACCTGCGCCGACGCCGTATACCATCGATTCGCCAAAGTTATAATCACGCTCAACCATAAACAGTACGCCACCTAAAATGGCGCAGTTAACGGTAATCAGTGGCAAAAACACCCCAAGGGCGTTATACAGACTCGGGACGAACTTATCCAAGAACATCTCTAAAATCTGTACCACAGCGGCGATCAAACCAATATAACTGAGTAGGCCCAAAAAGCTTAAGTCGATATCAGGGAAACCTGCCCATGCCAGCGCACCATTTTTTAAGATGAACTGAAACAAAAGGTTATTTAGCGGTACGGTAATCGCCATCACGACGACCACAGCGACTCCAAGACCAATCGCGGTGGAGACCTTTTTTGATACCGCCAAAAAGGTACACATGCCTAAGAAGTAGGCCAGCGCCATATTCTCGATAAAGACCGAGGTTATAAATAAACTGACATAGTGTCCCATTAGTGACCGCCTCCTTGTGCCATGCCTTTAGATTGCGGCTTCATTACAAATTCAGCTTCTTCGACCTGTTCAGGTTTCCAAGTACGGATAATCACAATGAACAGAGCAATGATAAAGAACGCTGACGGTGGCAATAGTAATAGACCATTTGGTACGTACCAACCACCATCGTTAGCGGTTTGCAAAATGGTCATACCGAACCAGCTGCCTGCGCCCAAAATCTCACGCACACTCGCGACAAATAGCAGTACCGCCGAGTAACCAAGACCGTTACCAATACCGTCTAAAAAGCTTGGTACTGGTGGATTGCTCATGGCAAATGCTTCGGCACGGCCCATCACGATACAGTTGGTGATAATCAAACCAACGAATACCGACAAGCCTTTACTGACGTCATAAGCAACCGCTTTTAAAATCTGGTCAACCACAATAACCAATGACGCAATAATCGTCATCTGCACAATAATACGAATGCTTGATGGGATTTGCTTACGGATAATAGAGATAAAAAAGCTTGAGAATGCCGTGACCAAGGTCAACGCCACACTCATCACCAGCGCATTCGCCACACTGGTAGTAACCGCCAACGCCGAACAAATACCTAAGATTTGTAGAGCAATCGGGTTATTGTCAAAAATAGGCGAGGTTAAAATCGTTTTTGTATCAGCCATGTTATGCCTCCTTGCCGTGTGCTGCTGGCACTACTGCGACCAGTTCGGTTGCGGGATGCGTCTGCTGTTGATGTAAGTTCTGTCCCAGTTTTTTATACGGACTTTGACTGGCTTTGATTTCTGCATCTGCCAATGTTTTACCGCTCTCTTCACGCAGATGATCTAGATAAGGTTTATAACCTTGCTCACCGAGCCAAAACTGAATCATGTTACTGACGCCGCGACTGGTCAAAGTAGCACCACTGATACCATCTACCCAGTTGTCTTTTGGATTACCGGCTTTGGTCACACCTGTTGCTACTGCGCCGTTTTCGTCATAAGAATGAATGCCGCTCCACATGGCGCGCCACTCAGGCTCCTCGATACGAGCGCCTAGACCTGGGGTTTCTTTATGCTCATAAAAACTGATACCTTTGATGGTATTCATGTCACTTTCAAGCGTTAAGAAACCATAAATCGTACCCCATAGACCATAGCCTTGAATCGGCAGCACCACCATTTCAGGCTGTCCAGCGTCATCACTTTTGACATAGACTTTGGCGTATTTAGGAACACGGCCGATACCAGCAGGGTCATTACCGCCCAAATCTTCGCTTAGCGCCTGATTTTTGGTCGCTTGACTGGCATCGTATGCATTGCGATCAGGAATGCCAGCGGCTTTTAGCGCGTCGTCATCGAGGTAATCGCCTTTATTAAGGTCAACAATTTTTACCTCAAAGTCTTTAAAACGCTCGGCCACATCTTCATTGGTATCAGACGCCGGGTCAAACATACCAGCGGCGACTAAGATATTTTTGTTACGGTCTAAGCGCGCGTTTTCAACTTGTGCTGGTTTCAAACCCACAGCCGCCGCTGAGACCAATACAGAGCACACCAAGCATAGCGTCAACGCCACGCTGATGGTTTTTGCATTATTACTTTTGGGCTTGGACATAACGAACCCTCCGTGCTGTTTGGCGCTTGATATTGGCTTGCGTCACAAAGTAATCAAATAATGGCGCAAATAAGTTGGCGAATAAAATGGCAAGCATGATGCCTTCTGGGAAGGCTGGGTTGACGACGCGAATGAGTACGGTCATAAAACCAATCAAAATACCATAAGCCCAGCGGCCTTTATTGGTGTGAGCAGCTGATACAGGGTCGGTTGCCATAAATACTGCACCAAAGGCAAAACCGCCGATGACTAAGTGCCAATAAAACGGCAGGCTCATCATCATATTGTCTTCAGAACCGACCATATTAAAGACTAGCGATGTGGCAATTAGCCCCACCACACAACCTGCCATGATGCGCCATGAGGCAATGCGCGTCCAAAGTAGAACCACTGCACCTAGCAAAATAGCCAGCGTCGATACTTCACCGATACTGCCTTGCATATTACCTAAGAAAGCATCCGTCCATGTGATGGCATTGCCATAAACATCAACGAAGTCTGCTGGGACGACGCCAAGCGCGGCAAGTCCAAGTGGCGTGGCTCCTGAGAAACCATCAACCGCCGTCCATACTGAGTCGCCTGACATATAAGCAGGGTAAGCAAAGTATAAGAACGCACGACCTGATAGGGCAGGGTTCAGGAAGTTTTTACCCGTACCGCCAAAGACTTCTTTTGCCACGACCACACCAAAGATAATACCTAAGGCAACTTGCCATAAAGGAATATCTGGTGGGAGACACAGCGCAAATAGCACAGAAGTCACAAAGAAACCTTCGTTAACTTCATGCCCGCGCACGACAGCAAAGATAATCTCACAGAGAATACCGACCGCAAAGGTGACGATATAAATCGGTAAGAACTGCATGGCTCCGTAGACAAAGCTTGCCCAGATACTGTCTGGATTGTAGCCCGCCATACTAGTGATAACGGTACGCCAGCCTTCAGGCTGTAAGCCAAGCTGCGCAATCGCTGTTAATGCTTGATGACCGATGTTATACATACCCCAAAACATCGCAGGGAAAGTACATAACCAAACGGTAATCATAATACGCTTAAGGTCGATACCGTCGCGTACGTGTGAGGATGCGTATGTCGTTGAGCCTGGTTGACGTAAAAACGTATCAAACATCTCAAAGATGGCGTAGTACTTTTCGTGTTTGCCACCCTTGGTGAAAGACGGCTCCATACGATCGAACATATTGTGTAAAAATTTCATCGTGGTTAGCCCTCCAGCTCAATGCGCGTTAAGTTGTCACGCAAAATATCGCCGAATTCATATTTGCCAGGAGATACAAAGGTGCATAATGCCAAATCTTCTTCGTCCAATTCAAGTACGCCCAAATCGACAGCGCTAACGATGTCTTCGACAATCAAAGCGCGCAGTAGCTGCGTTGGCAGATAGTCTTGCGGCATGACTTCTTCATAGACACCAATTGGCACCATCGCCCGCGGTGAGCCATTGCTCGAAGTGGTAAAGTCATATTTTTTACCACCAAAAAACTGCGAGATATAGATGGGCAATTTAGAGAAGCGATTGGCACCAGCGGTAAAGAAGTGAAACGCTGGACGTTCACGACCTTCGGTTAGCGCACTGATTTGATTATGAAAGCGACCAAGATAATTAGTATTGCCCGCCACTTTGCGACCTGAAAGCACAGAACCCGAGATGATACGGTTCTCGCCAGCTGTAAGCTCACCTTTGGTCAATGCTGCGATATCTGCGCCGCGCTCGGTGACCACCAAATGCGGGTTTTTAACCGCAGGGCCAGCAAGACTAAGCATACGGCGCGTATATAAACGACCAGTAGTAAACAGCTTACCAATGGCAATCACGTCTTGATAACCAATCGTCCACACGGTCACGCCGCGCATAATTGGATGCAAAAAGTGAATGTGCGTGCCAGCCAGACCAGCAGGGTGTTTGCCAGCAAAGCTATGATACTCAGTGACATTGTTAGCCGCCGTTTTGGCAACTGGCGTCAACTGGGCATCGCCATGATGGCAGACAAAGGTCTTGGGACTGAGGGTTGATAATACAGCAAGTCCGTCATTGAACGCTTGAAGCTGCTCATTAATCAGCAACATCGGGTCAAGCGCTAATGGATTGGTATCCATAGCGGTGACAAAGATAGCGTGCGGACGGGCACCAATATCGGGGGAGCGGCTATAAGGACGCGTACGAAATGCGGTCCATTCGCCAGAGGCAAGCAGTTGGGTTTCAACGACTTCAGAATCTAGGTCAGCGAGTTGCTGGGAGTCGTAGCGCTGAAATTCTACTTCTTCACCGTTTGGGTCGACCGCAATCACAAGACTTTCAAAAACACGACGCTCACCGCGATTAACGGCGACGACCTTACCAGCAGCAGGGGCAGTATAGATAACGCCGACCCGTTTTTTGTCTTCAAAAACGGGCTGACCTTTAGCTACGATGTCGCCTTCTTTGACATTCATCGTGGGCTTCATGCCCACATAATCATAGCCAACAAGTGCTACATAGGCGGGTCTGTGCTCAGATATCTCGCGGGAGGGTTCACCAGTGATGGGTAAATCCAAACCTTTTTTGATGGTAATCATAAGCGAAAACTTAGTCCATAGTCTAAAACGATACCAGACGTCCTGTTTGGTATATCGGCAGCATGGATAACAGCGTCATCAATAAAGTGCTTTATCACTCCCAAAAAAGGGCGTAAAAAAGTGCTCTAGACATAACACATCATCATAACTACAAGTAAGAGTATTAACGCTGACCTTAGACTCCTTAACAACACGTTAATGTCTTATTCGAATGACCAAAGTGACGACTGGCTACCAAGGTGTATCGTAAAACTCACAAATCTAACCGCGTCCTCAACGAGGATGACAGTAGATAAAATACAGTTTTACCATACGATTTATTAAAATCTTAAAATTTGTCGTATCAGGAATCATAGGGTTATTAAAATTTACGCAGCGCTATTCATTCGAGTGAATATAAATGAGGCATCAATGATTTGTTCATACTTTATGAAAGCTGTCTTTGTGAAAGCTATCTAAGTGCTGGTTAATGACCTATGATTACAGGGTAAACTCAATGTCTTGATAAGCTCAGCATTAATTTAGTGCTAATGCGGTGCTCATATTTACCTTATGCTGATTGCAATCGTCAATAGGTAGCAGACGATTAGGTTTTATCATACAAATACAAATTTACCTAGGATTATACGCTAAACTGACCTAAAATTGCCAGTTGGTAAATGAATTTACCTAATGTTACGAGTGATTCCTTCAGCTAAAACTTATGGTTATGGTTGTGATTACGGTGATGGGTTCTTTATCATTTTTTAACCAAACTTTAATTCGTATTCTCATTTACCACTGCCATTTTTAATATTTAATCAATTTTCCCTAATAGCTGCTTTTAATTTGCTATGCTAAATAAATTTTACGTAGTCGCCCTTTAATGGGCTTGGATACTTTTTTTACTTTTGAATTTTTCTTATTCATATTGTTATTATTCAACTATTTTTAATCGCTGATATCGCTTTATAAGGAATGCTGTATGTGTGCTGTCCCTGTCATTATCCCCGCTATCGATTTAAAAGATGGTAAATGTGTGCGTTTAAAACAAGGTCGTATGGAAGACGATACGGTATTTTCTGATGATCCAGTCGCTATGGCGGCGCGTTGGGTCAATGAGGGCGCGCGTCGCTTACATTTGGTCGATTTAAATGGCGCTTTTGATGGCATCCCAGTACACAAACAAGTGGTCAACGACATTGCCAAAGCTTTCCCCAAGCTGCCGATTCAATTGGGCGGCGGTGTGCGCAATATGAAAACCATCGAGCAGTATATTAGCGCAGGTTTGACCTACATTATTATTGGTACCAAAGCCGTGGAGGATCCTGACTTTGTGACCGAGGCTTGCCGCGAGTTTGCTGGACACATTATTGTCGGTATCGATGCCAAAGATGGCATGGTTGCCACGCACGGTTGGGCAAACGTGACCGATACCAAAGCTACCGATCTTGCCAAGCGTTTCGCTGATGTCGGGGTATCGTCAATCGTTTATACCGATATCGCTCGTGATGGCATGATGCAAGGCGTTAATGTCGAGCAGACCGTCAATTTGGCACGTGAAGGCGGCTTGCCAGTGATTGCCTCAGGCGGCGTCACCGATATGAAAGACATCGAATTGCTCAAACCTTATGGTGACTGTATCGAAGGGATTATCACTGGCCGCGCGATTTACGAAGGCACCTTAGACTTGGGTGAGGCGCAGCTTTATCTAGATGGTAAATAGTTTTTAGTCGCCATGTCCAGAGAGCGTTATTGGAAATGTGATATAAAGCTAGAATAATAAAGGGATACTTATGGCAGCGTATGTTGACCAGCCTCAATTACGTAGGCTACACAGGTTAAGCCAGCGCCAGTCGCGTATAACGATAAACGTCTACGCTCAGCTGTTATTGCTATTAAGTATCTTTTTAAGCGTTCTTTTAAGCATGCCAACTTATGCGGCTACAGACAGCAGCACAAGTGAGAGTATTATACTCAATAATGAGGCTACTGAAGATAGTACAGCTGACAGTGGGACCAGCGCTCAGACGGCTAACGCCCCAGCTATAAACGCCCCACCTGCCAATGAGCCAAATAATAGTCTAAATAGTGCCATCACTATTACCCCTGCTACGCCAAGTACTTCTGACACTGCGCCCGCGCCAGTTGAAAAACCGCCAGTTATCAGCGGTGAAAGCACCAATAATGCCCAAATCGAAACCACGCCAACGCCGTTAAAAGACAATGATATCCAGCAACGTATCAGTGGCATTTTTTCAGAAATTGACGGCTTGCAAGCAGTAAGTGTCAGCGTCAACCAAGGGGTTGTAACCTTAACCGGTGAGACGCCTAACGAGAAAAAAGCCCAGCAAGCGATTAATCTGACCAATCGCTTAACCGACGTGGTGACGGTAGAAGATAGAATCAATCGCACCCTTGATGTGCAGGATAATGTCTCGACTGTTTATCAGAGTCTCAAAGCGCAAACCAAAAACCTAGTCAAAGCGTTGCCGCTACTACTCGTAGGGATTGTTTTATTTGCCTTAGTGACGTGGTTTGGCAGTTGGTTATCCAATCGACAAAAAATGTGGCAACGTCTTACGCCAAATCCCTTTGTCGCAGAGTTACTTGCCCAAACCGTTAAAGTCATCTTTATCATTTTCGGTCTTATCTTAGCGTTAAGTTTGATTGGTGCTGAGACTATCTTGGGCACGCTGCTTGGTGGGGCAGGTGTTATTGGTATCGCCGTTGGTTTTGCCGTCAAAGACACCATTGAGAACTATATTGCCTCGCTCATGCTCAGTATCCGCCAACCGTTTCGCGCCCGCGACCATATTTTGATTAACAATCAAGAAGGCATCGTGGTGCGCCTAACCTCACGCGCCACGATTTTAATGACCTTAGACGGCAATCAGTTACGTATTCCTAACGCCGAAGTCTTTAAAGCGACGATTTTAAATTACACCAAAAACCCCGAGCGCCGTTTTACCTTTGAGCTCGGGGTTGATGCCAACGACGATCCGCTTGCTGCGATCAAGGTAGGTATCGATGCCATCTGTCAGTTGGGATTTGCCTTAGATAAGCCAAAAGTCACGGCGGTTATCAAAGAAGTCGGTGAATCAAACATCGTTTTACAGTTCCAAGTATGGTTCAATCAATTGGAGGCAGATTTCTCCAAAGCCCGCAGTATCGCCATTCGCGAAACTAAGCATGCCTTAGAAGATGAAGGTTTTACTTTACCCGAGCCCATTTATCAGTTGCGCTTTAACCATAAGCTAGAAAAAGCCTTTGAGCATTTCCAAAGCAGTCAAACGAACGATAAATCCCCAGCGGAAACGACGGTAATGCCGCACATTTCTGCAACTGATAAAGCGTCTGATGAATCTTCTCCCACTGGCACTAGCATTGAAAATAAAGATAAGAAACAAGCAAAGGCGCGAGCCAAGCATATCTTACAAGGTCGCAATGCCGACGAAGTACTCGATGCGCGTCCTGACCAGAAACTAATGGAAAAAGTTGAGCAAGAAATTGCCGAAAATTCAGATGAAACCGACTTACTAAGTAACAATAGTCCGCAAGAATAGCCCACAAGAGTGGCGTTGAAGATTACCTATTAAAAGGTGATTACTAACTATAAAAGTCGGCATAAAAAATGCAATGAAATGTCTATCTACCTTTTATCGACATAGACGAGATATTTTTTATGCAAATCAAACATCTGATTATTTTTGCTTTGGCTGGTATCGTTATTCTAGCAGGGTTTAATATGATCAGCGGCAGTCAACGTGAAAAAAATAGAGAAGCGTTAGCCGCTAGCAGTGAAACAGAAAACACAGACATAGTTATAACTGACAGCAAGACATCAGATATCGTAAGTCAGCCATTAGGGCAGCAGCCAAAAGCTATTCTTGATAAAGCAAGCACGCAGATAGAACAAGCGGAGCAGGTCAGTCAACAACGTAGTGAGCAAATCGCTAATACGCAATAGGAGCTTTAAACCTTGGAGTTATTATTGTTTAGAATTTTAAGGCTGAAATAAGCAGCATATTAATAACAGCATCTAATTAATCACCCTTTAATGAGCAAAAAAAAGACTAACGATAGCGTTAGTCTTTTTTTTTAATCTTAACATTTAGGCAGCGTTAGCTTTTTTTGCTGGTGCCTTTAACACGGCTGCTGCTTCTTTTAGAAGTAGTTTTATTCGGCGAAGTTTTGTTAGCAGAACTCTTGCTGGCCGAATTGTTCTTTGGCTGATCTCGTTTGGTTTGATTCATTTGGCTTGCTTGTAGCTTAGCTTTAAGATCAAAGTCGATTTGTAGCAGGTCCATATTAACGCCTGCTACTTTTACGCGCACCAAATCGCCAAGCCCAAACACTGTGCCTCTGTCTTTACCGATAAGCTGCTGTTGCTGCTCATCATAGACAAAGAAATCGTCACCAACGTTTGAGATATGCACGAGACCATCAATA
Source organism: Psychrobacter sp. UBA6291 (assembly GCF_002439405.1). NCBI lineage: Bacteria > Pseudomonadati > Pseudomonadota > Gammaproteobacteria > Moraxellales > Moraxellaceae > Psychrobacter > Psychrobacter sp. UBA6291. The sequence goes on from NZ_DJUD01000050.1 coordinate 46,739, forward strand.
TATAAGTCAGTCAAAGTCACAAATAAACCGAAGCTCGTCACAGTCGTTACCACGCCATCGAACTCTTCGCCGACATGATCTTTCATATAATGACATTTGAGCCAAGATTCCACGTAACGCGATGCTTTTTCGGCGCGGCGCTCGGTATCTGAAGTTTGCATGCCAGCCTCTTCAAGCGAGAAATCCATTACTGGCTGCTGGCTATTAGTCACTTTCGCTTTAATCGCGCGATGCAGCATTAAATCAGGATAGCGGCGAATCGGCGAGGTAAAGTGGCTATATTCATCATAAGCCAAACCAAAGTGCCCGATGTTGTCAGGTGCATAGTTCGCTTGCATCATCGAGCGTAGCAGCATGCTGTGGATGCTAATCGCGTCAGGACGGTCTTTAGTCGCTTCGATAATCCGCTGATAATCTGCTTGCGTTGGGCTTTCTTCTGGAAAGCTTAAGCCAAAGTTTTTGGCATATTCATGAATGCGCATTGACTTTTCGCTATCAGGCTTATCGTGGTTACGATATAAGACAGGCAACTCATGTTTTAGGGCAAAGTTTGCTGCACAGGTATTGGCAAGCAGCATGCACTCTTCGATAAGCTTTTGTGCATCGCCGCGCGTACGCGGTAAAATCGCTTCGATGCCACCTTTTTCATTAAACTTAATATACGTTTCAACCGTTTCAAACTCCATGGCATGGCGCTCTTCACGTTTTTTTAGCAGCAGCTCATATAATTGATGTAAGGTATCGACCGATTTTTTAACGTCTTTATTGCCCGTTAATGATTCAGGAACGCTCTTATCTTTTGGATTGGCAAGGTAAGCATTCACTTGATTATAGGTCAGACGCGCTTGCGAGTGCATCACACCCGGATAAAACTCGTAGCCTGTGACTTTACCAGCACGCGATATCTTGATATCGGCAACCATACAGAGACGGTCAAGGTTAGGATTCAATGAGCATAGACCATTAGACAGGACTTCTGGCAGCATCGGAATCACGCGATGCGGGAAATACACTGACGTACCGCGCTCGTAAGCATCTTTATCAAGTGGCGAGTTTGGTGTGACGTAATAGCTTACATCAGCAATCGCCACCAGCACCCGATAGTTACCGCCCGAGCGTTTTTCGGCGAATACGGCATCATCAAAGTCGCGTGCGTCTTCACCATCAATAGTAATTAAGGGTAAATCACGTAAGTCTGTCCGACCTTTCAAGTCTTTTTCAGTCGGCTCTTGATAGCTATTGGCCTGCTGTAGCGCGGCTTCGCTAAAGTCTGACGGGATATCATAGTTGAGTAGAGTCGTCTCAATAATCAATTCACGGTCATTATCATCAGATAGCACTTCAGTGATTTTACCAGTGGCAAATTCGTGTTGGTTTGGCCAATCGATAATATCGACTTTGACTGGCGCACCTTGTTTGGCATCTAACGCTTGCACGTTTTCTTCAGTGACGGTAATCGGCTGATGGTTATTTGGGCTACCAAGCTCAACGCAATAACCTTCTTCATCGTGCGCCAATGTACCAATAAAGTTGTTTTGACGACGCTCAACGATATCGACAATACGCCCTTCGGTACGACCACGATTATCTGTAGAGGTACCAACCGCTTGTACGGTATCGCCATTAAATACCCAGCGCATTTGCTTTTCATGCAAGAACAAATCAGGCATATCACTCAATATTACGAAGCCAAAGCCTTTAGGGTGAGCTGACACGGTGCCAGTGACGATATCGTGTTCGGTTACAGTACGATAGCGATAAGGACGCCCGTCGCGGTTTACTTGCCCATCGCGCGCCATTGCCTTTAGACGATTGCCTAAAGCGTCAAATTGGTCAGGGTCATCAATATTAAAGGCTTTTGCCAATTGTTGATGCGTGACTTCACCGTATTCATTAATCGTACTGAGTATCAGTTCGCGACTAGGAATAGGATTGACGTATTTTTGTGCCTCACTCGAGGCGTTTGGATCATTCCAACTCATAAATTACCGTATCTATTTTTTAAAATTATTAATAAGTGCTATCTTAACACGAACGACGCTGCAATATCTTCGGTCAATTGTCTTATGTGTATCAGATAGCAAGTAGCTGCTAGCTTGTATCGATAAGAGCCTTCGACATGCGAGCTCAATCAAATATCAATATCGACCGTATTTGATTGATTGGTTATCTTTTTAGTATTTAACTCTTTCGACACTTCAAGGACAGTCGTTTGATTCGATTTATCGAGATATTTCTGCGCTTTATCAACCTCGGCTGTCAGAGTATTGACCGTTTGTTTCATATTCTCTAGCGCCTCGATTTTATAATTACTAATCATATCCATCGTCTCATAGACGTTATTGAAGGCGTTTTGGAGTTTATCAAGCTCAATCGTGCTACTGGTTGCCTGCTCGTGAATTTCAAGTGACTGACGTTTGAGCATCGCAGAGGTCGATTCAATCAAGCTGCTGGTGGTTTTATTTAACGCGGTGATTTGATCGAGTACCAGTTTTTGATTGGTCATCGCCTGAGCAACCACCACTGCGGTACGTAACGCCGAGATAGTCGTCGTCGTCGCGCGATCCACACCTTTAATCAGCTCTAGGTTGTTTTTGCGAATGGTATCAAGAGCCAAGTAGCCTTGTACGTTTACCGCCAATTGCGTTAAAAAGTCAGTATTTTTTTGCCGTACATAAAACAGCATTTCTTCTTTAATAATACGCGCTTTTTCGGGGTCAGTAGCTTCAACGGCATAAACCTTTTGTTCAAGCTGCTCATCGATTTTTTTACCCACATAAATATATTGGCGAATCGATTGCATCAGCTCCCACATATTGACTTTTTCTTGCTCAATCATAGCATTGTCTTTGAGCAGCTCGTCTTTACCGTTATAGAGGCTGGTCACTACAGCGTTGATATGTGATTGCGCTGACTCGTATTGACGGAAATAATCTTGCACTTTGTTACCAAATGGAATCAGACCGAAGAGCTTACGTGAGCTGGTCAGCTCTTTTTTGCTCGGATCCAAATCTTCAACAATACCGCGCAGCTCAGTCAATGATTTGGCAATAGGTGAGTTATCAAACAAACTGTCATTGAGACTTTTTGCTGGCAAATCGAGCATACGGTTCGACACTTGCGCCGACTCACGAATTTCTTTATTGCCCAAATTGTGAATAGATTGCACGTTTTGTTGAAACTCAGCGCTGTGTACTGAGTTGTTAATCACGTGATCGACAAAGGCATCGACCTTAGCATCAAGTTCAGGAATCTGGCTTTCATCCAGTTTCACCATTTGATCCGCTTCGCTTTTTTGAATCTCTTTCACCGGTTCAGGAGCAGTTAAGGTGATGCTAGGCGTTGAGGCGTTTTCAGGTGGGGTCAATTCTTGCATAAAATTTCCTATAATATACCCCACTCTCAACTTCG
>NZ_DJUD01000029.1:0-28176 GCF_002439405.1 Psychrobacter sp. UBA6291
ACTTTTTGATACACCACCCAAAAAACAAATCTCATCTCTTGTAATTTTATGAACTATTGTTAATTATTAAAAGTAGTTTTTAAGGACGTAAATTAAAATTTGAGACAAGCAACTTGTCTTTTATCCCAAAGTTGTTAATATACTCCATTGTATTTTATTGCTGTTTCGGTATCAAACGTCTCATTATTTTGAGGGTTTGGTGTTAATAGGGAAGTTACTAGGAAAAAAGGTATGAGTGCAATTAGCCACGAAGAGCGCGTTCGTCACGAAGGTTTGCGTGAAAAAATCATGTCAGCAGAGCAAGCAGCAACATTTATCTTGCATGATATGAATGTTGGAATGAGCGGTTTCACAGGGGCAGGTTATCCAAAAGCCGTCCCAGCTGCGTTAGCAGAGCGTATAAAAGCGGCGCAAGCTCGCGGCGAAGAATTTAAAATCGGTTTATTAACCGGCGCATCGACCGCTGCAGAATGCGACGGCGTCTTGGCTGAAGCCAATGGTATCAAGATGCGCACGCCTTATCAGTCAGAGCCTGCGCTACGTAAGCAAATCAACGCTGGTGAAACGCATTATTTTGACATGCATTTATCACACGTCGCTCAGCAAAGCACCTTTGGTTTTTATGGTGACATGCACATGGCGGTGGTTGAAGTGGCCGGTATTTTGCCAGATGGTCGCCTGATTCCATCTACCTCTATCGGTACCAATAACGCATGGTTGCACAATGCCGATCAAATTATTTTAGAAGTAAATAGCCGCCAAAGCTTATTGTTAGAAGGTATGCACGATGTTTTTGATGACATTGGTTTGCCGCCGCATCGTAAACCGATTCCGATTACCACACCGGGTGAGCGTATTGGCGAGCCGTACCTAACTTGTGATTTGGATAAAGTCGTCGCCGTGGTCTTAACCGATTCACCGGACCGCAATAGTAAGTTTGCCGATCCTGATGAGTGCTCAACCAAAATTGCCGGCTACATTATCGACTTTTTCCATGAAGAAGTGAAAAAAGGTCGCATGCCAGCCAACTTATTACCGATTCAATCTGGTGTAGGTAACGTTGCCAATGCAGTATTGGCGGGCTTACAAGCCAGTCCGTTTGAAAACTTAACTGGCTATACCGAAGTATTGCAAGACGGTATGTTAGATTTGATTATGTCAGGCAAAATGACCCAAGCGTCGGCAACGGCGATGTCATTAAGCCCAGAGGCATTAGCACGTTTTAATGCCAATATCGAAGAATTACGCAAACGTATTATTTTGCGCCCACAAGAAATCACTAACCATCCTGAAGTATCGCGTCGTCTTGGCGTGCTCGCTATCAATGCGATGATTGAGTGTGACCTTTATGGTAATGTCAACTCAACCCACGTCATGGGTACCAATATGATGAATGGTTTGGGCGGCTCTGGCGACTTTGCGCGTAATGCCTTTACCTCAATGTTTGTCAGCCCGTCAGTTGCTAAAGGCGGCGCTATTTCATGCATCACGCCCATGGTGTCACACGTTGACCATACTGAGCATGATGTGATGATTATCGTCACTGAGCAAGGTCTGGCGGACTTGCGTGGTTTGTCACCACGTCAACGCGCGCAAAAAATCATTGATAACTGTGCACATCCAGACTATCGTCCAATGCTACAAGATTATTATGATCGTGCTGCACAGACGGCTGGCATGCAAACGCCGCATTTGCTCGATGAATCTTTATCTTGGCATCAGCGTTATGTTGAAACCGGCGATATGCGCGTCAAAAAAGGTTTGGCTTTGGCGGTTTAGGTTTCAGTGCTTAACTAAATACTTACTGAAAGGCTTAACGCCAAAATCAGCGCCGTAGCTGATGACACAATGAAAAACACCGCTTGTCTGTTAGTAGATAAGCGGTGTTTCTTTGTCTTTTAGATACAGGTAAATTTAAAAGTAAAGGTTACAAGTATGATTTTTAAATGCTTAACTATGGCTGTTTAAATACTCAATCAATGGCTCAATGCCAGAGTCGGCAACCCCAACGCCTTGGGCGACCAAACGACCGTCTTTATCTAATACAGATATCAGATTAGAGTGGTTAATATCACCATTATCGGCAAATTGATATTTGATATTTAAGGTGTTGGCAAGCATGCGGGTGCTGGCTTCATCGCTACGAATCAGGCGCCAGTTATCACCAAGATTATTATGCTCAGCAAAGTTTTTCATCACTTCGGCCGTATCGCGCTCCGTGTCCAAAGTCGCCAGTAAAAACTCCGTTTGCGCACGTGCTTCAGGCGTCATCTCTTTGTACATCTGTTTCATGGATTGCACCAAGATAGGGCAGGTATGCTGACAGCTGGTATAAGCCATCACCACCACTTGATTTTTACCCTCAAGCTTATCAAGCTCAAAGGTATTGCCACGATGATCTGTCCAGTCGCCGCCTGCTTGATAAATAGAATACTCTTGCCCGAGCGCTTCTGCTGGTTCTTGGGCATTCATATCGGCATGATTCATCTGTTGATGATCCTTACCTTTCATGTCGTGATGATTATCTGTCGCGACTTTAGATTCAGAAGTAGTATCAGCTTGACTGTCTTGCGTCGTCGCCGAGTTAATCGCGTCAGGATTGCTACAGGCGAGTAAGCCAATACAGAGCCCAGTAGTCAAAGCCAGTTTGATAGCATAAGCCAGATGAGACAATGGCTGAGTTACTGTATTTTTTGAACTTGTATTTTGCATAGTTTTTATTGTTTTCATAAGGCAATCCTTAAATACCATTAAATTCAATTGAGCATAAAAAGTAGGGCGCTGTGTTAAAAGGGTGCTAGGTTAAAGTAGAGCGCTATGTTAGGGCAAGTTAATTACTAGCACAGCGAAAACCTAGGCTGCTGACCGTGTATTTGGCTTCTAAGCTTGAGCGAAAACCATAGCGCATAAAGGCTGCATAATCACTTGGGTCGACCGCACCTGCTGCACCCGAGCCACAAAACATTTCTTGGTTTAGATTGCTGTCTGAACGTGATTCGCCAGTGACCAAGCTATTATTAAAATTCTCTGTCCATTCCCAAATCAAACCGTGCATGTCTTTGACGCCCCAATAGTTGGCAGGGCTTTGTCCGACATCGGCAAGCTGGTCTTTGTTGCCAGCAGACTTACCATACCAATTAAGAATGCGCTGGTTGTAACCGGCCTCCAAGCTGCCATTTTTATTGCTAGTAGAAGCTTGTGCGACATATTCCCACTGTTCAACCGTTGGTAAGCGCTTGTTTTGCGCACGGCAATACTGATTGGCGGCATACCATGACACATTGACTACAGGCTTACGGAAATCCGCCTTTTTAGGCACAGAGATATTTTTGGTATTGATCCAGTGCTTTAGATAACCAGAATCGGCAAAAATAGGTGCAATGGCACGTTGGCGAAACTTTGGATTTTCTTTTATAAATTGATAAAACTGTATATTGGTGACGGGTAGCTCATCAATTTTGAATGTATCGACTGCCACCAATGGTGAGTTTTTGCTCAAATATAACGGACGATAAGTGCCGGGCCGAATAGTCAGCTCTTTTGCTTGCGCTTGCGTGCTTATCAACGCAAAGTCGGTTGTCATGCTCAGAGCACTAACGACCAATAACAGTGCGAGCGGGCGAGCGGTTGTATGCACAATATTCCGAGCGTTCATATTTAGAGTGTTGTTTTTTTGAATCTCAATGCTGCGAGTGTTGCTTTTGCGAGTGTTAGTAATGTAAGTCCATAACATAACTAATCTCCTAGTAAACCAAAAAAAGGACGGTGCCAAACGCTTGTTCAATCAGATACTGTATTGAAAATGACTGTTCAATGAGAGTTTTTTCATCGAACAGTCTAATTGCAACCCTATTAACTAGCGTAGCTTTCTAGGTTATTTACGAGCAGCTTTGACCTCTTCTGGCGTCACTTCACCACCTTTATTGCCCCAACTGTTAATAATATAAGTAACGACGTTGGCGATTTTTTCATCATCTAGGGCAACAGCTGGCATGACACTGTCGTACTCCTCGCCGTTGACGGTAATTTTACCCGTCAAGCCATGCAAGATAGCATCGACGGCGCGTTTTGGGTCTTGGTTAAGGTAGTCAGACTTGGCCAATGGTGGGAAGGCTTTTGGTATACCAGCACCATTTAATTGGTGACAAGCCGCGCAGTTACTAGCGTAAACAGACTCACCCATTTTGATTCTTTCTTGCTTGTTGGCAGCGGTCACGACTGGCGCAGGCGCATTGGTTTTACCAAGACTTTGTGCCGCTGAGCCTTCAGGTAAGTAGACGTCTTCACGCACTTTTCCTGAATATATTTTCTTGTCCTCTGCACCTTTGACATCGATGATACCAAGCGCACCTTTGTTAAATGCCCGGAAAATAGAGTGGTCAACCATCACAAGCTCGCCTGGAACATCTACTTTGAACTGGGTAATCGCGGCGCCCCCTGCAGGGATAAGGGTGGTTTGAACATTATGGTTTTCAGCGCTACCGCCTTCCATATTGACCTTGTCAAATATCTCACCAATCACGTGGAATGAGGACACCAAGTTAGGACCACCGTTACCAACGAATAGACGAACCGTTTCACCGACGTTGGCTTTCAATGAGTTTTCACCGGTAAGCGCCCCAACTGAACCGTTAAATAACACGTAATCTGGCTGCTCTTTTACCGCTTTTTCCATATCAAAAGGCTGCAGTCCTTTATCGCCATAGTTACCTTTGGTATAAAAATCGCCCTGCATGACATAAAATTCACGATCAACCTTTGGTAAACCGCCTTCTGGCTCAACCAAAATTAGGCCATACATACCGTTTGCGATGTGCATACCGACGGGCGCTACCGCACAGTGATAGACATACAAGCCTGGTTTTAAGGCTTTAAAGTTAAACTCTGAGGTATAACCAGGAGAGGTAAACGAAGCAGCAGCGCCCCCCCCTGGACCTGTCACCGCATGTAAGTCAATATTGTGCGGCATTTTTGAATCAGGGTGGTTTGATAAATGGAACTCAATTTCATCGCCTTGACGTACGCGAATAAATTGTCCTGGTACCTGACCGTCAAATGTCCAGAAGTTGTACTCAACGCCATCTGCTAGACGCATGGTTTTTTCTACAGTTTCCATTTTTACGATGACTTTTGCCGCATAGTCACGATCGATGGGTGGTGGTACTTCAGGCGCATGGGTGATAACCGCATCAATCACTGGTAGCTCGCCATTTTTGGTGGTTGGCGCTTTGCTGTCTTTTGTGGTTTGAGTGGTTTCCACGCTGGTTGCTGTGGCCTTATCAGGGGTTGATTTATCACAACCGACCATTCCTACCGTACCAAGAGCAAGAAGACAAGCTAATGCAAGTTTAGAATAGCTGAGGGCTTGAGGCTGAGAGGTTGCAGAGTTAAAAAGACGCATAAGGCTCTCCAAAAATTAAAAATAAGTGGCTCATTTAACAAAGCTCGATTTTTATCGCTTCCATCATCCTATTATTAATTGTGAAGAAAAGCAAAAAACACTATTAAAATAATAAGATTAAACAACAAAACTATAAAATGTTGAGCTAATAAATTGGCTTCCATAAGATGTATTTTAAATGAATGTTTACAAATAAGCGAATCATTTGCGCAATATTCGTTCACGATTTTTATACTGATGAGTTATAAATTTAGTTAGGTGTTTTTGCCATTTGGTGCACTAGAAAAGAGAGGAGTAAAAACTTTAAGAATTAAGATTTAAACGCTGAGATAAGCATTTTAGGATTTGAAAATTCTGCTCCAAATTAGTGAAGCTAAGTGGTTATTGAACTTAGCTATTATATTAAGTTGGGTTAGTATTGTAAGAGTGGCAGACAGTTTATATTCAACGCGGATCGGAATTTTTGTCATTATTGCTATTTTTTCGATAAGACAAGCGCCGTTTTATGAGTAAACCGATAATAACAACCACGATTGATATACCAATAGCTTTAGAATAGGGGGCTAACACGCCTGCGACAGCGTCATAGTTTTGACCCAAGTAATACCCGGCTAGCGCCAATATCGCGGTCCAAATGCTGGCGCCTAAAGCGGTTAGCGCCAAAAACGGTAATAACGACATTTTATTCATACCGGCAGGGATGGAAATTAGCGAACGCACGCCCGGCACCATACGCCCAAAAAACACTGCCATTTTGCCATGTTTGTCAAACCATGCATTGGCATCGGTAATGTCAGTAGGTTTTATAAACACGTATTTGCCGTACTTTTCAGTGAACTCGACCAAGCGCGGCTCATCGAATTTATGACCCAAATAGTATAAGGGTAGCGCACCCAGTACCGCGCCAAGCGTCCCAGTTAGAATGACCAAGACAATGCTCATATCGCCTTTAGAAGCGGCGAAGCCAGCAGCGGGCATGATAACCTCAGATGGAATAGGCGGGAAAACGTTTTCAGCAAACATGGCAAATATAATGCCAAAGTAGCCAAACTTTGCCATGATGCCGAGTACCCATTCACTCATTTGATCCATAGAATTCCTAAATAACTGACAAATTGATGGCTGTCAGTTTATAACAGCCATCAGCTGATAAAAACTATCGACTGGTAAAGGTAATGGTTTTAGTGCCGTTTGTAGACGGCTGGCTAATCGTTACTTTACTATCCAGAATATCACCGCGCGCATTGATTTTATAGCATTCTGACGAGCTGCCGTTAGGATCGTTACTGAGTAGTAAGTTAGCCGAGGTTTCTATGCAAAACCACGCGGTATTATTGGTATCTCTGCTCAAAGACCAATCTTGATTGTAAGTACCTATTTTTTTGCGCATGCTTCTATCGGCATAGACATCTTCAGTAATCAATTTACTTGATGAGCCAACCGTTGCCATTTTGGGAATGGTTGTGGTCTGATTCGAGATCGAGTATTTACCTGAGCTGTCAGTGAAACCATGGAATACCAATGGATTAAGGGTAAAGTAATTAATGGCGACTGATTGATCAGTGACTTGATTGTTGACTTTATTAATAGTATTTACTTCAGCGCCTTGGACTTGTTTATTGTTAAATACCATGCTGCCTTTGGGCGTGACTTTGATGTCAGCAGAGGCGGTTTGATTGCCAACGTTTGCCACCAAGCTTTGACTGCGGGCTTTGGTGTAAATATTGAGCATGGCTGCTTCGACGGGATATTGAGTGACAATATTATTTGAATTGCCCGGCGTACTGCCACCGCTCATACCACCTGCACAAGCGCTTAAGCCCACCGATACCGCGACAAGTAATCCTAATTTTTTCATGGTGTATTCCCTCGATTTATTTGAGTTTTTTTATTTAAATAATTATTACCTGCCTACTATAATCGAATTTTTAAGCGCTGACAGCTGCCGTGTATCCTTGTACCTGCTATCCTTACATCATTATAACAACCGATGATTTTGTAGAAATTTATTAAATAAACGCGTGGTAAAAATTCCTAGCCAATTAAAATAGGATAAATCGCTGTTTTTTCTGCTCATACCTCTTTAGTCTGTTATCATTTCGTCCTGTAAAAACGCTAGTTTTACTCTATAAGTACCAATTATAAGCATCATTCGTTAGGACGTTAAAATGATCGTCAAGCAAAAGCCAAGCGCCATCAAACTGCTTTTTACCTTGCGTGGCTCCATTCTGCCCAAGGTCTATCCGCAGATTTTGCTCATTAGCTTAATTAGTGCCTTTATTACCAATATTCAGCACGGATTTCCCAGCTCTTTTTCTTCTTATAGCGTCGCGCCGTTTACCTTGCTTGGTATTGCTTTATCGCTGTTTCTAGGTTTTCGCAATAACGCCAGTTATCAGCGCTGGTGGGAAGCTCGAGGACTATGGGGGCAATTGGTCTATGATACGCGCAGCTTTACTCGTCAAGTGCTGTCTTATATAGATGATGAGAGTGAGAAAGGGCACGATAGCCAGCGCCGATTGGTATATTTAAGCATCGCTTTTACTCATGCGCTGCGTCATCGATTGCGTGACAGTGCGCCTTGGCAAGATGTGGAGCGTTTTGTTGAGCCCGTTTATCATGCCAGCATGCAACAGGCGCAAAATTTACCGGATTATCTGCTGCGTCTGCTTGGTAAGGAGCTTGGCTATTGTCGGCAGCAGCGCTTGACGTCAGATCTTATGCTGCAAAATATGGACGAGCGCATCAATTCGATGACGGTGGTATTATCCGCCTGTGAGCGTATTCATAGCACGCCATTGCCGTTTGCTTATACGTTACTGGTGCATCGCACGACGTATTTGTACTGCTTTATGCTGCCTTTTGGTCTGGTTTCTTCTTTAGGCTGGGTGACGCCTTTGATTTGCGGCGTTATTGCTTATACCTTTTTTGGTTTGGATGCGCTCAGTGAAGAGTTGGAAGAGCCTTTTGGGCTGGCTGCCAACCAATTACCGCTGACCGCTTTATCCAGGAATATCGAGATTAATTTGCTAGAAGCCTTGGGTGAAACCGAGTTGCCGCCAAACATCATGGCTAAAAACGGCTATTTGCAATAATCTTTTTATCATAAAATGAGTATGGCAACAAAATTTACGCTATTAACATTTATGGCATAAAAAAGACCACTCTAGTTCTTTATAGTACCTAAAAGTGTGTAATTTTGATAATAACCTCCTGTAAAGGGGGTTATTTTTTGCTTGAAATGTAGGAGTACTTATAGTATATTGTGTGTAATATGTGTAAGGAATCGAGATGATAGCGACCAAAGTTACTGCAAAAATAGTCGAGGACAGTAGTGGCATCGCCACAGAAATACCTGTCATTTTGACTGATGAAGGCGTGCTGGAATCAGTAGCCGACTATGTGCTGAGTTTGCATGTGAACGGTACTTCTCAATCGACTATTTCCAAGCACATTCGATCTATTATCTTGCTGATCGAATTCATGGACGCCAACAAGTCCATGTTCAACGATCCCGAAGATTTATTCAGAGTGTTCGTCCGTCGATTATATAGCGGAACAGTTGGCGATGACGGACTTGATCCGTCAGGTCTGTACTGGATTCCAGCAACGACAAGCACCATTTCCCGACATATATCGCATCTCACTAGCTTCACTCAGTGGATGAGTGATCAGGGACTGGGCAAAGAGCTTAACGCGCTCAGAACTGCCACCAAGCATGAAGAGCGCATTCAGTATGCCGCGTGGTTCCGCAAAAATAGAAATGACTTCTTAGGACACATCAAGGACAAGTCGTTCAACACCACGGTCAAAAGGGCGCGCTCCATCAAAGGAAGAACGCCCCTCGCCAAGACGGAAGATGATGCTATCGCCTTTCCAGCAAAGCATTTCGAGAACTTTTACCTGAATGGTGTCGGTGGCGCTAGCGATCCTCGTGTTGCTCTGCGTGACAAGCTTATCCTGTTACTGATGCAAGGCGCTGGATTCAGGGCCAGTGAGGCTCTGTTGCTGTGGGTGACTGACGTTTTTGAAGATCCACATGACAATGATGCGGTGATTGTCCGAATCTACAACGAGATCGATGGTAAGGCTCCTGATAACTGGAAATCACGCAAAGGCGTGAGTACGCGCAAAGCCTATTTGCAGGAAAAATACGGAAGAATCCCACGACAAGAGATGCTAGGCACTCAGCGCCTTGGGTGGAAGTCGAGAATGGTAGACCACAAGGATAGTTACCTAGAAGGTTACTTTTTCCCTAACGAATACCGCTATGTGTTCATGAAACTGTGGCGTGAATATCTGGTTTACCGAGCCGCTGTACCCTGCAATCACCCGTATGCATTTATCAGCTTCGATTCGCGCTACTTGGGTAATCCATACACCCAGAATGCCTTTAACCAGAGCTATGCAGCGGGTCTGAGACGAATCGGCTTAGAGCCCAATAAAGCAGAGGGTCTTGACCCTCACGGACATCGACATCGCTTTGGTCGTGAACTGACTAGCGCAGGGGTTGATCCGCTGGTTATCAAAAAGTGCCTGCATCATAAAAGCCTAGCGTCTCAAGACCCGTATACGATGCCGTCCAGTCAGCAAGTTTCGAATGCCCTTTCCAACGCTTCTGATCAGCTCAAGCTGGAATCGGACACGCCAAAACTGGCTAACTCATTTGACTGGAAAACACTGGCAGAACATGGCTTTGAAGATATAGACCCCGATGGGTATTTCACGGGCAAGAATCCACGATTAGGGAAGAAGTAACGATGGTTAAGAAATCAAAAGCGAAAGGTTATAGCACCGATCTAACGCTGAACTGGATCACTGAAGATTTAGGGCCAGACTGGCTACAGTGGCAGCAGTATGGGACTGAATGGCTTGCTCAAGAACAGGCAGGTATTGGTCATAAACTCAAAGGTATCAGACACTTCTTAAACTATCTTGCGACCCACGCTCCGTATGCGGTTGATGTCGTCTCCATGTTTCAAGGACACCCTCAGGGGCACAAGGTCTCAAGCGAAGAGTTTAATAACTACCTCAAATCCAAAGGGGTAAATTCAGATAATCACATGTATGTTACTTACACTGTTGAGTTGTCGGATTACATTCTAAAGACACATTTGTGCGCCGAAGCTGATAATGGAACTTCTATTCCTCTGTATCAGAACCCTTTTGATAGAATTGCCAGCTCGCGCTCAAATACTGAAACCGTCCACAGCCCACTACCTTACCGTTACATCCAGCAGTTACGCCAGATTGTCTGTCCTTATCCTCCCGAATCCAATACTCAGAAGCCGTGGATAGGTCGTCATTTCAGCGATTGGCACTGGTCAATTGAACACCTTCAAAGTGGAAATCTTGCGTGGATGGAGGTTTCGCCTGAGGTGATTGACCCTGACGATCCAGACTGTATCTCCCGCACTCGAACTGTTTCACGCAAAGTCGGTAAAAACTATGAACCGATAGAGATTCACGAAATCTGGTCGCCTGTTATGGCGATGTTTATGTTTACCAAACTTCACCTGCCGCTGCGCTCGTTTCAGGTGCGTTTTCTGGACTCTGGTGAAGGCGATACGTGGCGTTACGAACAGGGTCAGTGGGTGGAAAACACCAAGCACGCGTTTAAGTACGGCACCGCTAAACGCCCTTATCAGAAAGGTGTGTTCAAGCGTATTTTCGACTCGATGAGCGAGAGCTATTCAACGGGTCTGTACATCTCCACAAACAAAACAGCCGACCAGAATAAAGATGAAATCCAACGCGGCTACACCGTCCCGTGGGAGCACGAAGAACTGCTGTATTGGCTGGAAAAACTTCGTAATTGGCAAGAGAAGTACAATCCAATAGATCGTCTAGCCAAAGGCACAGAGCTTAAGCGTAAACACTTCGGAAACACTAAATCCGAAGCGCAAAAAAAGGCAATAGGAGAGTTTGCATTCTTGTTCCGTGCACCAAACTCTCAGTTTTGCATTAGCGCTAACGAAATATCGAACCCTTGGTATCGCCTCTTATCTAAACTTGAAGATGATGTGTTTGCCAGCGGCCAAACGATGACGAACGGTGAACGCCTGCGCTTCGTTAAGGATTACGGTGAGGATTACGCTGGTAACGAATCTGCAAAAGTAGCGACAGAATACCCGCTACACAGCTTGAGGGTATCGCTGATCACTTGCTACGCCATGGATACTGATCTTCCTCTGCCTGTTATATCTAAACTTTTAGCAGGGCATACGCGCCTGCTGATGACGATCTACTACAACAAGATCACGCCTTCAGTCATGGCTGAAACGATGAAAGAAGCCAACGCAAGGCTCATCGAAAAAGGCGAGTCGTCGCTCAAGAATTTTCTGGTCGATGCTGAGATGAATCAGATCGAACTACGTGCCGCTTATCATTCGGATGACCACAACTCGGTAGAGGCTGTTCTTGCCAACCGTAATCCTATCGGTTGGGAAGAGCGTGCAACGGGACTCTGTTTGGTCGGCGGTAATACTGTGCGTTCCGATGAGCTTTCAATCGTGGGCGGCTGCTGGAATGGTGGCCCAATAATCAGAGATGGGGCCTCTAAAGATGCTCGCGTTTATGGCGCTGTACCCCATGGCCCTGAAAACTGCCCGCGTTGCCGTTGGTTTATTACCGATGCAAGCTACCTGCCTGCGCTCAACTCACACTTCAACCAGATCAGCTACAAAGCGCATCAGGCGGCAAAACTGGCGACTGAGCTTGAGGGCGATCTGGAGGCGCTTAAAGACGAGCTGTATATGGCTGAAGAGCAGGGTCACCCCTTCCTCAAACTTGAGCAACTGCAAGCCCTTGAGCGCCGATACGAAAAGCAGCGAGTTGAGGCTGACGAATACGTCAAAGACTACATTGCGACCTTCAATCTGATTAACCGCGTCATCCAGATTGAGAACCAGCGTGAGGATGACGATGACGGGCAGAAGCTGATTGCGGTGGGCTCTGGTGAGGATCTTAGTGTAAGCATGAAGTTCATCGAAACTGAGTCTGAACTGCTGCATTTGTCGCTACTGTGTGACGATGCTGAGTTCTATCCCGACTTGCACGATGACCTGCGTAAAACCCCTGCGATTGCTAAGCGTACCAACGCTCTAAGCCGCATGATGGCACGCTCTGGCTACCAACCTGTTTTCCTTGAAATGGATGAACAGGCTCAGCTTATTGCAGGTAATGCGATCATGCGAAAAATGGCGATGATTGCCAACCCTGATGACAAGCTTGAAGGGTATCGAATCGCATCAGATTACATTGAGGCTCAGAAATATCTGACCGATGCACGCTTGCTGGAATCAGGCTTTGAGGAGCTACGTAACATCACGCCGCTGACCCTAGCGAGTGATAACGCCAAGCGCATTTCACTGGTGGAGGTGACCGATGCAGATTGATATAGACGTTGTCTTGGAGACGTTGAAGGCTGGCAAAACTGCTAAAACGCAATCTTCGCTGGATAAGCTCAACGAAACGCTCAAAGCCTATTTTGAGGAGGGTAAGCGTGACTTTTCGATCACGACAATTGGACGTGTTTCAGAGGAAGCAAACGGCGTTGGTTATCCGTCAATTCGCGCAACAGCTAACAAGCATTACCGCGACTTGATTGAGGCTTGGGCAGCGAAGGCGCAGACCACAACCAAGAAGCCGCCTTCAGTGGCTGCTCGCAAATCGGGGCAGGATTATGAGTTGCTGGAACGCATCGATGACACGGCAGTACGTGCCTTGTTTGGTCAGATAATCCGTGAGCGTGATCGCTACAAGAGCGAAGTGAATATGCTCAAAAATCAGACGCAGATCGTGATTGATAAGCGCCCAGCAACGTACACCGCGCCCCAATCTGAAGCCACGGTTGAACTGCTACCGTCCCTGAAAGGCATCTGCTCAGAGAACGAGATCAAAGCCTTTCAATCGGTCTGCACCGAAGAATGGCTAGAAGCGCTGGATTTCAAGGCTACCGCCCATGGACAGGTGAAGGATGAGTACGGTCAGGAAATCCTACCTCGCGGCTTTCTGACAGGTCTAAAGAAACTCCTAGGTGAGATCGATGAGTAACGGAGTTCAGAAGGGCAAAGACAATGCTCTGGCTGTCCAGCAGTGGATTGCCGAGCGCGATGCGACAGGCGACTACGGAGAGTATGAGCGCCGTGGAATTATCAATCGTTCGGCATTGTTCGATGAGCTGGGCATACCTCGCTCATCAATGGGTTCGAACGACCAAATTCGCCAGATGATTGAGGCGGCAGATGTCCGCTGGTTCGGTGAAAAAGAGGCTGACACGAAGGCTCACAAAGCGGCTCGTGAGCGCTCTGAAAAACGGGTTGCATCAACCAGTGCCGAAGTCAGTAAGCTGATGGATCAAATCGTTAAACTCAAGGCTGAAAATGCCCAGCTAAAGCGCGAGAACGAAAAGTATGCAGCGATGAAAGAGGTGCTGCTGGAAACAGGTTATCAGCCACGATGATGAGGGTTCAAATCGCTAAGATACGCGGCTCAGGAGTTCGTACAGCGTGGGAGATTGCTGATGATGGATCGATCATCAGACGCATGACTACGTTGTGTTTGTTATTTCCTGAGAAGTACAGGGATGCCGCTGAGGTGGGCACAGTCTGGAACGTCGCGGGCGGTACGAGGAATCATACGTTCAAAGCGGGCAATCAGGACATTACTGAGCGCTACATGAAGGTCAAAGAGGCTGAGTTCCTTCGTCCATCAGGCGAACTGTTGGCGAGATGGATTGCTGCGAACATCGAGGGGGTCGGCGAAGTAAAAGCAAAGCGCTTGGTGCGCCAATATCCCGACCTTGATAGTAGAGTCCGTCAGAAGGACGTTGAGGCGCTTACAAGCGTTGCAGGCGTATCAACCCAATCAGCACACGCAATCATTGAGAAATGGCCGTCAGAGCGATTCTACGCGGCGCTAGAGTGGCTGCAAGGGTCAAAGCTCCCGCTCTCACTCGCTCAGACTCTTGCGAGAGTCTATGACGATCCCGTGAAAACGATCAGTGATGACCCCCTGATTCTCACTGCGTTTGGCGTGTCTTTTGATGATACGCTCAAGCTGATCAAAAGCATGAAGCTGGATGTCCCCGACAGTCGTATCAAATCGGCGATAGCAGAGCAGATCGCCACCGAACACTGTTTCTCAACGGGCTCGACGGTCATACCTGAAGATAAACTTGAAGAGCGTTCAAAGTCCCTGTGTAAAGGTCTCGAACTTGATTCAAACGGTGTAACTGATGCAGCGATAAAACACGGTTCGCTCCTCAAGGTTGAGGGTGGTTTTCAGAGCCTCGGTGCCGCGATTCAGGAGCGTACCGTTGGACGCTTCTTGGTTAAGTGTCAGCAACGTTCGAAAGGTTCGGGCTCATTGCTCGCTGAGTGGGAGAAAGACCTCACAAACGACAAGATTGAGGCGGCACTCAAATCATTTGAAAGCTCGCTGCCCTTCGCAATGACTGCCGAACAACGTGAGGCTGTTATTGGGGCTGTAAAGTCTTCTGTATCTATCATTTCAGGCGGTGCTGGAACAGGTAAAACGACCATTCTTCTGGCGATGTTGGCTGTTTACGAGAAGCTGTCATCTGGCATGGCGATTCATCAACTGGCACTGTCAGGTCGAGCTGCACAGCGAATGGCGGAAAGCACTGGCCGACCCGCGCAGACGATTGCCAAGTTTATATCCGACCACCTTGGTGAGAAGAAGCCTGATGTAGAGGAACATCTCCTCCTTGTAGTCGATGAAGCCTCTATGGTTGACCTTGTGTCGGCTTATAAAGTTGTTGGGCTGCTACCTTACGCAACGCGTGTCGTCTTGGTTGGTGATGTATCACAACTTCCTCCTGTTGGCGGCGGTCTTATTTTCCACGCAGCGATGAATAGCGCCCTACCTGTGTTCGAACTGACGCAGGTTAAGCGTCAGGGCGAGCAAAGTGGCATCCATCAACTGGCGACTTCAATCCGAAATGGAGAGCTGGATGCGAAACTGCTCAACAGCTCAACTGGTGATACCCGATACCTGCCAGAATCCACACATGAAACCCTCGTGGCAGAGTACAAGAAAACCAAATCAGCCGCAGATTGCATTGTCCTGACACCTACCCGCAAAGGGCCATTGGGAGTTGAAGAGATCAACAAGCTTATACAGGCACAATATGATGAGTATGCGCCTGATGAGCTTCACCACAAGCACCTTTGGCTAGAGTGGATTCCATGGATTACTCGAAGTGGTGCAAAGCTCCGATTGGGTGACCGTATTATGGTCACACGAAACGACTACGAGGCCGATATACGCAACGGCGATCTGGGTGAAATCGTTGAGGTCTATGATAGCCCTCAAGATGGGGCGTATGGGCTTATGAATATTGATGGGAATCTCATCGATATAACTGACGACACCATCGAAAATATCGATCTTGGTTACGCTATTACGATCCACAAATCGCAAGGGTCTCAGTGGCCTAAGTGCATACTCATGCTGCCAAGCTACGCCTCAAGAATGACTGACCAATCATTGCTATATACGGCGGTTACTCGCCCATCCAGTGAGTTAGTGATGATGGGAGATTCAAGCCTGATTCAAAGCGCTATCGACATGGGGAACTCAGCCTCCAAACGAATCACTAACATAGCGCCATTCCTTTGCCCCGACAGGTCAGCCGTTCGCTGACCTGATTAGCGACACTATGAACGTGTTTAGTACTGAGGTCTCAACAGAGCGGAACCTCGACCACTGGGCGGTTCAATCCTGACTAGCCCAGCTTCCACGAAACCCGATGCAGCCGCTAGCCTTCTTCGCGGCTCCCGAAGTTGATGCCGCCTCTGAACCCGACACGCGCCCTGATTACCGCTTTTGCTTTTTACACACTTTATTACACACTGTGTAAAAATAAAAAAGCCCCAAGAACTCAGTATTCAAGGGGCTTTCAGTCAGTCAGTCAGAGAATTACATAGAATTTACTATATACTTCTCTAGCGGTCTTTTTTATTTCACCTTGTCATAATGATTATTAAATGCCGTTTAAAAAACTTAGCAGCGTTTGTTGTTGCGTGGCAGGTAATTGTCTAAAACGTGTCTTAGTACTTTCTGCTTCACCGCCATGCCAAAGTATCGCTTCTGTCAAGCTGCTGGCGCGACCATCATGCAAAAACCGTGCTTCTGGGTCACGTGCGACAATACCGATGCCCCATAATGGCGGTGTACGCCACTCATAGCTTTCGGCATTTTTTTCTTTAACGCCGTCATCTAAACCTTTGCCCATATCATGCAGCAATAAATCGGTATAAGGATAAATAGTTTGCTGGGCGAGCAGCGGAAAGCGCCCGCTAGCGCCCGTTTTTTGTTTTGGCGTATGACAGCTCGCGCAGCCCACTTGGGTAAAGAGCTGCGCGCCTTTATTAAAGGTCGATAAATCAGCCACTCGGCGCTCAGGTACTGCCAAGGCAGTCATAAAATCGGTCACCGCATCCAAGCTGCTGTCTGAAACCTCAGGCGTGCCGCCATTGGGCGCTGTCCAACAAATCGGCTGATTGACCGTACAGTTGGGATCCATAAATACGGAAGTGGTCAAACCCATATCTTGCGACATGGCATTGGCGTTTTGGGTGCGTAGGCTTGAGTTAATCGCCTTCCAGCCAAAGCGGCCAATGCGCTGCTGTTTGCCATCCTGTACCCAATGTACGCGCCCACTGATGCCGTCTTTATTGTTATCATCGGGGTCAGCTGCTGCAATGATATTCGTCTCAGGGATTAAGTCGAGCAAGCCCATGCCGACCAATTGCGGTGAGATACGCCCGCTGATAGCGGTATCTCCCAGCGGCTGATTGGGGTCGGTTGCGCTAAAGTCAAACTGCACACCGGCAGGCTGATTGCCATTACTGGATGTAATGGCGTAGCGCATTTTACCTTCGGGCGTGATGCTGGCATCGATACTTTGATGTTGCATTTGCTCGCCGTAATAAGTGTGCGCAAGCCCTTGTTTATTGCCGAGCCTAAATAATATGGCGTCACTTAGCTCGCCATCTGCCGCATAAATAGGTTTGCGTCCTTCAGCACTATGGCACTGGGTACAGGCATTGGCGTTAAATAAAGGGCCAACGCCATCAAAGAGCACGCGACCTTGATTGGCTGGCGTCCATTCGGTGATAAAGAGCTCGCGACCTGGCGATACGCCGCCCAAGGCACTGCTTGGCAGATTGGGCATAATTTGTAAAAATGGCCTTGAGATATCGGCAGCGATGGTCGCGTTGCCACCGGCTGGTAGCCAATTGATATCAGTTTCAGGATTGTTTGGGCTGTCTGGGTTTTCAGGTATAGTTGGCGGCGTAGGCTGGCTAGGTAAATTCGGGGTGTTAGAGCTGTCATTGTTTGAGTTATCGGAACCGTCCGAGCCGCCACAAGCGCTTAGTAGTAAAGTTACCGTTAGACAAAATAGCGCACGGCGTATGACAGGGAATAAAAGAGTAGAGAGAGGATTTGAAAGGTTTGGTGAGCAGTGATTTGGTGAATGAGGCAGTAGAGACATGGTAAGACCTAAAATGGCTAAAAATATCATTTATTAAATTATGAAAAAAAATACCAAAGATGAGTAAGCAGAAATTAACAAAACCATAATTTAACAAGGGCAACATGAATTTGGCTGCCCTTGTTCACTACATTTGCTATTGCATACTCATGTTAAAGATAAGTCGCGTTTATAGCTGGCTTGGTAAATTGACTGGCATAGGAGTGTTATACATCCAAACGTGGGTAGTGTCTTTATTACCGAGTGAGCCCTCAAAGCTCCAACCCCATGTAAAGAGTTGACCGTCTCTATGCGAGGTATTGGTATTAGTATTGGTATTTTGCTGCAGAGGTTTTTCATGGGCGATCAAGTGCATGACGCCCATCGCCATATTGTCGATATTTTTTAAGTTAGGTAATTTATTGGTCGGCTCATCTAAATCCTTATAGACAGTTTTGCCTGCGCTATTTGTTTCCCCAAACATACCCCACGCATAAAGGATACCGTCTGTCGCTGAGCCATTTTCTGTTGTTCCATTGTTCGATGGCACATCGTCCAGCAGCGCATAGCTGGCATTGCCATTGGCATAGATACGGCGAATATTTTTATCAGTAAACCATGGAAGTTTGGTTGGCTTAACAATGGTGCTTTTCCAAGCGCTTTGAGTGCCTTTGAAATGCTTACCGTTATAACCTATTTGGCTACTGGCATTAAGCCCCCAAGCGTAGATCGCTTCCTTATTGGTTAGCGCCAATACATGGTCGCGTCCAGCGGCAAGTTGGGTCACTTTTTCAAGGCCAATGTTTGGGTCAGAGGCAAGCTGAGGAGTAGGGACAATAGCGTTAGTAGTATGAACGTCAACATTGGTATGAGCGTTGGTATTGCCGCTCAGAACATCAATACGAATCGGCCTTGCATTAACATTGATACAGTTATTGGCTTGGTTACATTCTTGCCCGCGACCTAGATTGGCATAGGCGTCGCTGCCCCAGCCCCAAACTTGACCTTTATCATCTAAGGCGTACGAGCTATTGGCACTGGCCACCACTTGCACGATATGCCCGATGTCAGCGGCTGCTGAAAAATCAACCTTTACTGGTGTGCTGCTCTCTATCGTTGTCGCATTACCAAGCTGTCCTTGGGTGTTGGCACCAAACGCCCACACGCTGCCGTCTTTGGTCAGTACCAAGTTATGATTGTAACCTGCTGCTACCATCAGCGCATTATCAATACCAGCGATAGCGCCAATATCTAGGCGGCAGTCTTCTGTTTTACTACAGTCATTGCGACCAGTCTCGCCGCGTCCTAATTGCCCAGAAATATCTTCGCCCCAACTATAAACCTGACCTTTAGCATCTAGCGCCAGCGAATGATTTTGATTAAACTTAATAGACACCAGATCTTTCGGCGCACTGTGCATCAGCATGGGGGTAGCTGGATGACCCATGACGTCGGCAACTTTCGTCGTCATTCCCAGACCGGTTTGTCCATAATTATTGCGCCCCCAACCATACAGTTGTCCATCGCGTAGAGCAGCCGTATGTGAGCCACCCGCCGCGACAGTATCGCCCAGATAGACAGTTTTGGTCGAGCGCATGATGTTGCCGTTATTATCTGTGGCTTCTAAAGTGATTTTATTGCTACCCAATGCCAATAAAATACGCGCGTCAAAATCTCCGTTTGTATCAAAGTCTAAGCTTTGCACTGGCTCTTCGTTGCGCTTATATGTCAACGATTTGATGCCACTGCTATCTTGCACTTGCCCAGATACAAATATTGCCGCCACCGCGCTATAGCCATCGGTAAAGTTGCTATCGGTGGTCAAAAGTGGCGGCGTCCCATCAATGATTGTGGTGTCATCAGAATCATTGCCACAAGCAGTGAGTATTAAAGTCGCGCTGATAAGTGCCACTGCTTGGCTAAGACGGGATAAGCGCATAAAAACCTCAATAAATGATCAATAAAAGAATAGGTGTTTAAATATAGGAAATAGCAACATAGCGTAAAATGAGTGTAACTATGGATGCGAATAATATTACAAATGATAATTATTATCAATATATAAATAAAAATGTTGATTTGGTGGATTGAAGATAAGTGTTTTTTATATAAGGGTAGTTAAGGGTTTTAGAAAATGAGTTTTAAGGTAAATAGTCAATGCAATACAGTGAATATTATTTTTGGATAGGCTTTTATCTATGAAAAAGTGAGGTATATTAAGGTAGAAAGATAAGTCATTTATACAGACTTGAGTTTTTGAAAATTTGTTCGATAACAAATTATTAATATCGCAATAACCAGCCCCTAATTATGAGGATAATTTGAATAAAATAAGCAAAGAAGCCGCTGCATTTACAGCCCTGCCACTCAACATCCAAAACGCGTTAAAGCAAAATAAACGCATCGTCTTTATCGCCAATAACCCTTCTATTAGCACTGATAAACTTGAGCAGTTATTACGTCCTGACGATGTTTTGGTTTTATTTAACCATTTTATTAATGCTGATTTTTTTGCCAACCACCTGCTTGCCAGTAGCCTGCCTAAATTGTTGTTTTTTCGCCAGATTGGCGATAGTAAACTGCATTTCGGTTTGCCACCAAGGAGCAACAATGTCGCGGTGATGAAGCGCATGGCAAAAGCGGCACCATTGGGTATTTTACTGAGCAATCAGCCTTATCAATTTCCTTTGCTCAGTGATGACCCAAGTCCCGATGATGACCCGATTGATGATGATCGCATACTGACGCTGCCACCGGCGGTGCAAGTGTTGTTGCAGGATACGGCGCATCATAGCGTGTTATCGGAGCGCCATCCGGTCGTTGAGGACTATCCTTACTTTACAGATATTCACTCTTCAGCCCCTTCGTCAGGATTTTTGTTGTATCGATTGTTATTAGCGGCGCGAGAGTATGTGCAGCTGCTGCAAAAAGCACCGCTACCGCTGCAATTATTAATGATAGGTTTTAATGACAACGATAAAACCGCGCATTTTTGGCAAGGGCATAATTGGGAATTTGAGCGCCGTGAAATGAGTTCGCCGCCGCCAGAGGTAGAGATCATACGCCAGTATTAGGCAAGGGAAGGTTGGTAATTTAAACGTAGGCGGCATCGGGATAATAGGCCAACTCTATCTCTTTACTGCTAGGTTGACGTAACAGCGTAATTGAATTTGATTGCTCGTTCGTCCACTCAATCAAGCCCATTTTGCAGAACTGCTCAAGCCAGCCGCCCATCGGCCAGCATTGCCATTTTTGATAAAAACGATTGCCATTGACGATAATGCTTTCCAAATGGTTGAGAGGCGGGCGATAGACGGTGTGCTGCTGATGATAAACAAGGTCGGCGGTCAGATAAAAATCAATATCTAACTGACGGGCAGTAAAGGCAAAGTCGGTATCTTCTGCGCCATAACCGGTGTACTGCGTATCAAAACCCCCTATTTTCTCAAACTGTTCACGTTTAATCGCAAAGCATAAACTCCAAAAAGCGCCGTAATCATCCGTTTTTTTAATAGCTGTCGGTACTGCCTCAGTAGACATCGATTGTTTCGCATCGAAGTTATCGCGATAAGGATTATAAACCGACAGATGATTTAAGTAATCATTAGTCAGCGCGCCCTTTTGCAACGCCAAGCTTTCCTCGTTTGATAAAGGTCGCGTCAGATAGCGCGGTTGCCCCATCAGTAGAGCGTTTGGATACTGGTTTAATTTTGTGCTTAGTTGTTCAATAAAGCTCGGCGCTACGATGCAATCAACATCCAAAAATATCAGCGTGTCATGGCTGGCACGCGCGGCGCCAATATTGCGATTATGACCGATATCAAATTCGGTTTTGTCCGATTTTTCTAGCGTTTGATGTTCTAACGTTTGATGTTCTAACGTTTGATGTTCTAACGTTTGATGGTCTGCGCTGTCCACTAAACCTGCGCTCGTCGGAATCTTGACAATGTTTAAAGCAAAATCAGCCAGACGTTTAGGGTCGGCATCATCATTGACAATAATAACTTCATCGGGCTGAACGCTGCCATTTGCGAGGCTACTGAGCAGATTATATAGGTGACGATTGCGTCCATAACAAGTCGTGATCACCGTTACCGGCATATGCTCAGAAACCGCATTGGAATTGGTGGTGGGTTTTACGGTCATTGTTTGTCAGTGCCTCTCGTATTAATTTGGCTTTTATATTTTTGCTGTGACGTTATTGATAGTCATTGCTTTTAACGTTCAGGCTTTAAGGCAAGCTGCGGCAGCAACCATTGTTCAAACCAAGCTTTAGTCGTTGGGTACTCGGCCATACTCTGCATAAACGCTTGAGCTGTCTGTACAGATTTTTGCTTAAGTGTTGCATTATTAGGCTTTGATAAGGATTGGATTCGTGCAGATTGATTGACAGTTTTGCCACTTAGCTTGTGTGTGACGCTTGCTATCATTAAGTCTTTAAATTGCTGCCAACTTAAGGCGCGCCCTTGGGCTATTAACGCCTCTGCCATTACCTCTTGCTCTTGGTGGGGACGATCGTCAGGTAGGACGACCAGTGGCGTCGCATAATCATAGGCTTGGGCGACGGCGTTTAGACCACACGCCATCAGTAGATAATCGCTATGTTCGATGGATGGCGTTACATTACTCACTTCGGCCGCGATGTCAACATAATGTCGTTTATCCTCGTCGATAGGGCCAAGCGATATAATAAAGGCATATGGCAAAAGCTGCCGCAGCTCGGGCAGTTTTGCATCAATGGCTTGATGCCCACCGTAGCCTTTAATGACGGTAACGATAGTTGGCGTATCTTTATCCTTATCATTTAGCATCAAAGAGAGTGCTTTTTTATCAGTGATCAGCTGCATTAAGTCTTTTATAAAATCTTGGTAAGTTTGCGCATTTTTTTGCTGAGTGTTGATAAAATCAAGATAGAGGGTTTTTTGACTTATCCATTCAGGAGTTTTAGTAGATTCTAATGTGCGAGGATAGGGGGCAAGCAAAGCAAGCGCACCAGCGAAAGCGTTTAGATGCGGCACATCATCGCGAATACCTGGCAGTCTGACATAAAGGTAAGGAACACTGGCGGCGCGGCATAGCATGGCGACTTCAACGCTGACATCAATAATCATCAAATCAATGCGGCGCTGATAAATCGTATCGAGTATTTTATGGCTGCGCTGCTGAATATCGCTATTACCCACGGGCGAATAATGCAGGCTGGCTGGTTGCCAATTTTGTCCTGCGCGCCCAGCGAGTACATCATCTGCACGTTCATCTTCGGCGGGTAGTCGTACAACTTGCGCTTCATCTATAGCCGCAAACGTATAGGCCTCAGAGGTTACGCTAGTAAATACCGTTAATTGCTGTCTTGCTTCAGTGGGTAATAAGGCAGCAAGCTTATCGATTTGGCGGCAATGCCCTGAGCCGTGATGATGAGCGTAATAACCAAGCCGCATTAACCTCGCTCCATTATGTTATTTAAGCCACTGCTTGAACCGATTATTGACTCTGCTTTTTTGTTTTTGCCATTTCTGTGGATAAATGGATTCAGTTTTAAATGTGCATCTGTTGGAGCTTCAACGCCTTTTTTCTGCTGAATCTTTTTCTGCTCGCTTTCTGCTACTGCTGCTTTATACAAGTCTAAATAGCCTGCTACCATGGCTGCTACGGAACAAAACTGTAAGGCACGTTCTCGGCAGGCTTGACGTGAGATGCTTTGAATCTTAGTAAAACCTTTGATAAACGCGTCTTTATCTTCCTTAGCGACGATAACGCCGGTGCTTGGTGTGACAATCTCGGCGCTAGCACCAACATCAAAGCCAATCACTGGCGTACCGCACGCTAAGCTCTCAGCCAGTGTTAAACCATACGGCTCATCCCATGTGCTGGTAAATAGCATGGCAGTCGCTTGACAGAGGTAGCGATTTACCTCGTCTTTGGTGACATGACCGACATAATCAAACAGTTTTTGCGCGCCATTTTCACTATCTTTAGCCAAGAGTGGGGCAACTTGCTCATCAAAATACGCTTCGTTGCTTTTGGGACCAGCGATGATGAGTTTTTTCCCAGCTTCCATACAGTATTGCATGGCTAAATGTGTGCCTTTTTCGGGGCAAATACGTCCAAACCAAAAATAAATTTCATCATTTTCACGGGTAAAATCATCCGTAGATTTAATATTAGCATCAAAGGATTTTACATCAATGCCGTTATAAACCACCGTTGAGGGCACAAACTCTGAAAAAAGCTGCTGTTGGTGTTTACTGATAGCGGTAAACTGGGTGGTTGTACCGTGGCGCAAGGTCAATAGCGCCAAACGCAATTGCGGGAAAATAGGCGTATGAAAGGTGGTAAAAAACCGCGCGCCAAACGCTTGACCGGTCATCATCGGGATATGATGCAGGCTGTGATTATGCACGATGTCAATCTCACCACGTTCATCGCGCTCAATGATATCGCGTAGGACATCTTGATAGACCAAATACTGATACATCTCCTCGCGGCTCATCCCTAAAGTCTCATGCTCATTCGGATAGACTGTGTTATCAAACTCTTCTCGGGTTAGCATCGGGACGAGGCGAGCTTGCGTTTGACTGTTTTTATGCGCATAAAGCAAAACCTCATGACCTTGAGCGACAAGCTCATCACATATAAGCTGAGTAATCATCTCAAGCCCGCCAGCAAAGGGCTGAGCAATAGGATATAAACAATGAGCAATCATCGCAATACGTAAAGGTTTATCAGCTAACAGGGCAGGGCGTTCAGCATCATTATCAATAGCATCTATAAAATTAATAGGATCAGCAGCGGGCATAAGCACCTCAAAGTAAAACGAACGATTATTGTAAATAAGTAAAAAAGGGAGTCTTAATAAAACAAATGCTTAAAACGTGCTAAAACGCTCTAAAACGTTGATTCGCTATCAATAAACTGCTGCAGGCGTTTTTAAGCACTATTAAATTAATAAGCTAAATTTTGAATTAATAAGCTGAAAATAAATGCCTAAAGCCAACCATTAAGAATTAATAATTTTTTTGTCTTCAAATACCGTGTGAATTTCAGGTTGTAACGGCTTTAGACTTTTGGTTTGTTTACGAGACTGATTAATAGCCAAGGCAACTGTAGGTTTAGATTTAATGCTAATACTAGACGGATTTTTCTTAGGAACCGTAAAGTTATCAAATGCCACTTTTGCGGCGCCAATTTTTAACGTACAAATCATCAAAGCACAGATAAATAATAGCGGAGAATAAAGCGGCGAAAACGGTGCCACTATAACGGCAGTGATGATATTGAGTAGCAAAATCAGCTTGGGTAACGCCACCACATTTGCACGACGTAATGAGCTTTGAGTACGAATGTATTCTTGCTTTGGCGTGCAGACAAAGGGTTTTTCGCTACCCCATAACACGGGCAACCACGATAGTGCTCCAAGCTCCCAAAAATTTAAATGCATGAACCATGCCCTGACACGCATTTTGATACTAGACTCATGGTTTTGACTGAGCTGTTTATTCAGTGGCGCTTTATCCTGTAAATATGCCCATAATCGCCTTATGGTAAAAATGCCATAGCTGGCATAGACCAAGTACAAAGGCGTGAGTAGGGACATGTTAGGCGTGACGTCCGAGAACTGAGCTTTTAGAAGTGCGTAGCCAAGGATAAATAAGGTCGCTAGCTGCAAAAATATAAATAAACCCGTAAAGTTTATCCAAGCACTGAGCTGCGAGAGATGCGCGCGCGTATACGCTAAACGTTTACCCAGACTTTTTGTATCTTGGGTTTTAGTGGGCAAGGCTATTGAAAAATAGTTGCTTAACACCTGCATATTGCCATAAATCCAGCGCCGACGCTGACACATCAAATCATTTAACGAAGTAGGTAAGAGACCTGTCGCAATGACTTCTGGTATGAACTGACTTCGAAACCCTTTCTTATGCATCAAGACGCCCATTTGCGCATCTTCGGTAATCGAGACACCTGACCAACCGCCTAAGCTCAAAAGATCTTCGCGGCGTATCACTGCATAAGTGCCTGTTGATAGGGCACGCTTACGATTAAAGGGGCGGTATAAATGATGATTAAAATAATGGTTAAGCTCGCTGTGCGTGTCCACTTGCCCAGCACTGCGGTAAAACTGTGGAAACTGCAAAAGCGTATGGTTTGGATATTGCTTAATAGCATTGGCAATAGATATTCTTGCATGCGGAAGTGCTTGATAATCACTATCGACCACCACAATGTGTGAGCAGTCTGGATTCATCAGCCCCAACGCCAAGTTTAACGCGCCTGCCTTAAAGCCTTCTACCGCATCAATATGATAAAATCGGACATTAAGGGCTGAATCTAGACTGGCGCAAAAAGCGGCCAAAGGCTGATATAGTGAGGTGTCTGTATTGTTGTTATCAATAATAAGTATCTCATCAGTCGCCTCTTTAATAGCCAGCAAAGACTGGATAGTCGCAATCACCAGTTCTGGTGGCTCAGACCGTGTCATTAACTGAAAGCTGAGAGACGCAGGAACTAAAAGATTCTTTTTATGAATTGTCATGGCTTATCCTTAGGCACATACGACGGACGAGAATAGGGGGAAAAAGCATGAATGAAAGGCACATGCGAAAAACGAATGTATTAATAGTTATAATGTAGTATTTATTATTGTCTTTTTGATTACCCGTTAAATAGTAATATAAAACTAAGCAACCTTAAGACTGTTAAGTGTTGGTAAATATTTAAGAGTGTAATACTACGTAATTTATACAGCTGATTTCATAGCTGTCAGTACGTAAAACACGATTTAGGAGAGGTTTGTGTTACTGGACGAGTAGCAAAATCCCCGAAATATAGTGACTTAATAATTTCAGAAAATCTTTAGGAAAAAATGACGAGGGTTTAAGAAAAGGAAAAGAGAAGTAAGGGAAATTCGACGAAGAGGGTAGTGTTAAATCATAATCGGCTATAAATTGATTAAAGATAATGAGCCTTAACGATAAAAGCGCATTAGACACTTATAGGTAAAAGCCCGCCATGCCCAATACGCTTTATCATCAATAACTAATAATTCTTAAATGATGTTTAAATCTTAGAATCTAAGATTAATAGTTATTACTGCTGCGCCAATCGTCAACTTCACGTTCGGCGAGACCATCCCGAATTCTGTGTAACTGCCGTTTAGATTAAATGCTTGCTGATACGGTCATCAAACATAATCATAAAACGATTCAGAGCAGACGTCCAGTTACGGATTGGCATCGACCACTTTTTGGATGCCTGCTGGGTTGCTAAGTACACCACTTTGAATGCTGCCTGATCAGATGGGAACACCTTACGCTTATTCACCGCTGTCCGAATCACGCTGTTTAGCGACTCTATCGCATTGGTGGTATAGATCACTCTTCTGATGTCTTTAGGATAACCAAAGAACACCGTTAAGCCCTCCCAGTTATTGCGCCAAGACTTGATGACATGCGGGTACTCTTTGCCCCATACTTCATCAAAGTGCTCAAGGTTGGCCTCTGCCATCTCAAGCGTATCAGCACCGTAGATGGCCTTTAAATCAGCTGCTACGGCCTTCTTGTCCGTCCAAGGTACGAACTTCATCGAATAGCGCACCATATGCACGATACACAGCTGAACCTGAGCGTTAGGGTAGACCGTATTAATGGCATCAGGGAAGCCTTTTAGGCCGTCTACACAGGCAATAAGAATATCTTGAACCCCGCGGTTTTGTAGCTCAGTGAGAACACCAAGCCAGAATTTAGCGCCCTCGTTCTCTGATAGCCACATGCCAAGCAGCTCTTTTTTACCATCAAGAGCAACGCCTAAGGCCAGATAGATAGCTTTGTTGATGATCTGCTTGTCCTGACGAACTTTGACGACAATGCAGTCTAAGTAGACGATAGGATAGACGCTGCTCAGTGGCCGGTTCTGCCAAGCGGTGATGTCATCCAAGATGTTGTCAGTGACTCTGGAAACCAAGCTGCTTGAGATGTCGACGTCGTAGATGTCCTTGATGGTTTCGACAATCTCAGTAGTGGTTTGACCTTTGGCGTAAAAGCTGATGATTTTATCATCAAGACCTGAAATACGGGTTTGGTGCTTACTGACAAGTACAGGCTCAAAGCTACTGTCGCGGTCTCTTGGGGTGGAGATCTCAAGCTCGCCTGTGTCGCTACGGACTCTCTTTTTAGTGTGCCCATTGCGCTTATTAGGTTTATCCGCCTTTTCATGCTTGGGGTAGCCGAGATGCTCTTCCATTTCTGCTTCTAGGGCAGTGTCGATGAAGGACTGC
>NZ_DJUD01000009.1:0-7060 GCF_002439405.1 Psychrobacter sp. UBA6291
CTTATCCCGAACTGGGGTTACTTAAAATAACGGGCACGTTGTTCCAATTTTCACCGGTTTGTTGAGCGATGATGGCGGAGGCGGTAATATTCAGCTGCTTGCTGTCGGTATTTAAGCGCGCTTGATAGGTCGGCTCCCAACTGGCGCCGCGCACCTGATAATGCAGTT
The DNA here is from genome assembly GCF_002439405.1 of Psychrobacter sp. UBA6291. Lineage (NCBI taxonomy): Bacteria > Pseudomonadati > Pseudomonadota > Gammaproteobacteria > Moraxellales > Moraxellaceae > Psychrobacter > Psychrobacter sp. UBA6291. The sequence continues at coordinate 169 of NZ_DJUD01000009.1, forward strand.
TAACGGTGCTTGGCGTGCGACTGGCGGTGCGAATACTAACTTGGGTCACGCTATTCTGTTTTGAGGTCGTACTGCCCGCCAGCAGCTGATTGAGCGCATCTTTTGCTTGTGCCTCGCGCTGCTGTAACTCGATAATTCTTTTATTAATATTGGCCGCTTGTGTCTCTAAATCGCGGGCGTTATTGGCCAATGTGCCAGCCGTATTAATTTGCGTGACCTTGGTCAAATTTTGCAGATAGGCTTTGGTTAAGCGTGCTGCTTCTAATTCAGCGCTGATATCGGCAAGAGTGTTTTTCTGGACTTGTACTTTGCTATCGCCTTGATATTGGCCATATTGACATTGCACCGCTTGCTCAGCGCTCAAGGTTTCGATACTGACTTCACCGACATTAACATTACCTAGTGCTTGTACGCTAATGCTATCAGCGTCAATGTTCGGTGATAAACAAGAAAAGACCAGCGTTTGCTCGCCACTGCCATTGATTGGCAAGGTACGCGTGACGCTGGCTAAGCCTTGATAAATAGTAATATTTTCAATATTACTCAGCGCTGCTTGGGCATTAATAGGAACCCATAGCGTCAAACCTGAAGCCATGATGCCGAGCAAGGATAATGTTGGTAAAGGCAGCTGCATAAGGATTCCTTAGAAATTGAAGCACTTTTTTTCATCTTATCGGTTTTTGCTCCGATTTGCTATTGATTGCTTGCGCCATTCCCTTATCCATTTATTTATCGATAAACTTATCATAGTATTCCCAACGGATGAATTTTGCTATTATGGGCCACATTCCATTATCAATAATATGATGCCTTTATGATGATTCATCCTCAGTTCGACCCTGTAGCGCTGTCCTTGGGGCCAGTAGAAGTGCACTGGTATGGTTTAATGTACTTATTGGCCTTTGCCGCCGCTTATGGCCTTGCATGGTATCGCAGTAGCAAACGCGATGGCTGGACCACCGACATGGTGTCTGATTTGGTCTTTTTTGGTGCCCTTGGTGTCATTTTGGGCGGCCGTATCGGCTATGTATTGTTTTATCAATTTGGAGAATTGCTACAAAATCCTGCGTATCTGTTTAGGGTATGGGAAGGCGGCATGTCGTTTCACGGCGGCATGATTGGCGTCTTATTAGGCATGTTATATTTTGCCCGTAAATATAAAAAGACCCCTTTTCAGGTGCTCGATTTTATTATTCCCTGTGTACCAACAGGTCTGCTGTTTGGGCGTATCGGCAATTATATCAATGGCGAGCTATGGGGCCGCGTCTCAGACGGTGGCTATAATTGGCTGACTTACTTTCCGCAAGCCGCGGCATTTGATGCGCAGCAATTACAAACCAATCCTGAATTACAATCGTTAATGCTTGAGGTCAATGGCCAGTATTTATTGCCGCGTCATCCATCGCAGCTCTACGAAGCGCTTGCAGAAGGTCTGCTGCTATTTATCTTTTTATGGTGGTATTCCTCAAAACCGCGTCCCCGTATGGCAGTCTCGGCTATCTTTTTATTAGGTTACGGTCTTAGCCGCTTTATTATCGAGTTTTTCCGTCAGCCCGATGCCGACCAAGGCTTTATTTTACTCGGCTGGATGACTAAAGGCCAAATATTAAGCGCGCCAATGATTATTATTGGTCTAATCATGCTGATTTATGCCTATAAACGCGGCATCTATGATTGGGGAAAACAAGCAGCTTATTAGTCCAATTTACAGCCAATCCAGCTTACAACCAACTTCCCTATCAAAAGTTATATTTAGCATTATTTTAAGAAATAATTTAAAGAAACGTTTTAACAGCGTAAAAGAGCAATTTTATGACCAGTAATTATCATAACAGTAAAAATGAGCAAGCCTATTTAGACTTGCTACAACACGTCCTTTCTCATGGCAGCGAAAAAGGCGATCGTACTGGCACTGGTACACTAAGCCACTTTGGTGCGCAGCTACGTTTTGACTTAGCCGATGGATTTCCCTTACTAACCACCAAAAAAGTCCATTTTAAATCGATCGTTTATGAGCTATTTTGGTTTTTAAGCGGTAGCACCCACGTTGATTATCTACAACAAAATAACGTGCGTATTTGGAACGAATGGGCGACCGCTGACCAAACCGCGCGCTTTAATCGTCCTGCTGGCGACTTGGGTCCCATTTATGGTCATCAATGGCGCAATTATGGCGCCACCAAGCGTGAAGACGGCAGTTATGACAACGATGGCGTCGATCAAATCACTGAGGTGATTGAACAAATAAAGACCAATCCCAACTCGCGCCGCTTAATCGTCTCTGGCTGGAATCCAAAGGAAGCGGATCAAGTTGCGCTGCCGCCTTGCCATACCTTATTTCAGTTCTTTGTCGCGGACAATAAACTGTCCTGCCAGCTTTATCAGCGCTCAGCGGATTTATTCCTATTATACCCCCATAACAATAATGCACAATACGGAGTAATAAATCATATATAATGCAATACATAATTTAGTCTATGTATTGAGATAGTGATTATTATGGATGTTAAAGTTTGTTTTGATACAAAGTTAGATTTATCTAAGTCTTGTTTACTCAATGAGATTCCAAACTTATCATTGAACAAAACCGTAACAGTGAATGGTATTGGAGTATTTGATGATGATGGCAAGATCCTTCCTCTTGTTTCTGAGTATTTGTCGTATCGAACCAAACATCAAATAATATCTTATAAATCAGCAGTTACTTATGGTAGAAACCTAAGCTACTTCTTAAGTTATATTCGTAGTCGTCCAGATTATGATGACAGTGAATCTGATGAAGTATTTATTACAGTTCCAAAATACGTAATTCAAGAATACCTGACATTTTTAATTCGTGAAGATCATAAGAACTCATCTACTGTTAGAAGTAGAGATGAGACAATACATGCCTTCATCGAATACCTTTGTAGCCCTACAGAAGACCGTGATAAGCTTAGACAAGATAACCCATACAGCGATGGCTTGCTATCAAAACCACCAAAGCGCACACCCATTAGCTCTTGCACACTTGATGAGCTTTTTATATTGATTGAATTTACTGATTCAGAACGAGAAAGAGCTTTACTCCAGTTTTTATACGACTCTGGCTTACGTCGTTCAGAACTACCTAGAGTTACTCTTCAAGACTTTAAAGATATTACTAGCCTTAATTCTGAAAAATATATTTCCCGCGATACTGACCTGCCTATTCATCCCGACTATGTATCTTTGAAAGTTAAAGGAAGTAAGGGCCGTGGTAATCAAATTAAGCCACGCTGGACTTTTCTTAGCTTAGTAACTATCAAACGTGTGGAAAAATACCACGCATCTCCCTTATATAAAAAATACGCTCGTAAATATTCAAAGCCATCTGAAACACCAGCGTTCCTTAATGCTGAAGGCACTCCTTACACCCCAAATTCAATCAGTAAGCTACTTGAACGTATAAGTAAACGCGCAATCAAACACGGTCGACTCAATCGAATGATTTCTCCCCACAAGCTACGGCATGGCAACGCTTATTCAATACTACAGTCAAAGGATTTAGGGTCTAACTATGTAGATCGGCTTGCTATTGTGCAAAAATGCTTAGGCCACAACCATCTTTATACTACACAGACATATACTAGTATTCCTCAAGATATCTACAAGAGCATGTGTGACAAGAATGGTGATACATTAACCAAAGCTGAGAAAATGAAGCGCTTATCTGAACAGACGCAGTTAAGAATTGGCATTAAGGACATCAAATGAAAAACATTGGAATAACCATTGATGAGATTCATGAGGATTTTCCTGAGCCAGGAACTTTAGGTACAGACTTTAAAGAATTTGAAGAAAAACAACCGATTAATGTCGCCGAAGCGGCTGTCATAGAATGGGTACTGAAAACAACTGCGGATACAGAAGCGTTATGGGAAATACCAATTAGCACGGCTAAAAACCCTTTAGGCTTTGGGGTGTCTATCAAATATATACAAAATGCAGTAGGAATCTCATATCTTGCTGCATCTGAAAACAGAGAGCTTACATCTCCTATAATTGAGAAAATGATTGAAGAAGAAATTTTGGTAACTCTAGATGAAAAAAGCCAGGCTACTGGCCTCGAAAACCGAAGAAAACTTCTGAATTGGTATAGAAAGTTATCTGAAAAAGAAAAGCGTGAATTGCCTATTTTTGGCAATAAGATCTGTCTTAGTCGAATGTCTTCACAACAATTACCTATAAAACAATATACTTTAAAGTTCAACGCTGTTAGAAGTGCTTTTGACTTAATCCATCATGATCTAGAAAAACTTGGGATCATTGATCCAAATTATAAAAGTGTTGTTGAGCGAACAAGCGAAGCGAATGTCAATAGAAAAAATTCCAGTGAAAGTCAGATAGACCGTTTTAATAGACTTGCATCAAGAGAATTAAATGCTACTAATGATTTTTTTATTCCTTCAAAGTTAGAACCTTTCATTCAGGTTGAGCAACTATTTGCTTCATACTGTAAGACTGTCGCCTCAGAATCAGGCAAGAGTAACTATAGAGCTGCGAGCACGTCGTTTATCAAGTTCTTATCAGATCTGCATGGAACTGTACCCTTAAATATCTTAATAGTTTTTGACCCGCATCTCCTGTCTAGATATCGGAAGTACTTGGAACAAAAGATAATAAAAGAAGAAATCTCAAGCCATTACGCAAATACAAACCTAAGTGCCGTACGTAAGGCTTTATATAGATTAAAACAAGTGTCCGATATAGACTACATTTTTTTTGATGTGGAGGGTTTTTCTGTAAGCAGAGAAACAGATATTAAAAAGCCGTTTACAATGAATGAGCGGCTTCAAATATTAGATGCTATTGAAAAAGGTATAGGAGAATCTAGAGCAACTCTAACTCCTTACAAAAAAAGTGGAGTCGGAAAAAACCCTCTGGATAAGAAAGGAAGTCGAATATACGGGCTTTCAACACTGGACAATGCAAGATGGCTTTTTGAAAACTGCTTAAAATGTAAGCCAGTCCATCATAATACAGCTAAATCAACTATCGAGAAGTCTTTCTTGGCAATTATTGCCGATTCAGATAAAGGGTTGATAGAGGTATACAACGAATGGGGCGTCCCCCCAATGATAAATATAGACGTACTCACCCCTTACCTTTTAAGGCTTGCCCAAATTACAGGACTAAATGCAGACTCCTTACTTTCACTTAATATTGATGATTACGTAGACTCTCATCCAGCAACATCACGACCTTGCCTTAGATATTGGAAAGAGCGATCTGATGGTCATAAAGAGTACCACCTTGATCTTTTTAATGCAGAACTGACATGGCTTACATCATCTCAAGCTAAGTCGATAAAAGTTATTTTTGAAGAGTTGGACCAGTTAACTGGTAGTTTTCGACAAGATATTGAAGATGATGCTTTTAAAGATAGGTTGTTCATCTATCAGTCGAATAGTACAAAAAAGCACGGCAAAGTATCTCCACTATTAGGAAACAAAGGAAAAAATCAAAAAGCATTGGGAACTAGTTTATCTAGGTTCGTTAATAAATATAATTTAAAAAATGATGCAGGAGACCCCCTAACTCTTACAATAAGTCGGTTCAGACCAACATTTGTTAGTGAGATGCTTAGAAATGGCGTAACTGTACGTGAAATTCAGCTCATGTTGGGCCACTCCTCACTCCAAACAACTCTCGGTTATATAGATTCTCTAGATTTTAACTCCATGAGTAGAATGAAGATAAATGATGAATTAGAAGAGATACATCAATCGACTCTGGATAAAGAAGTTGAGAAAGTGCCAAAAGATATAGAGCCCAAAAAAAATGATGAGTTGGTAACAACCTTTCATACTCCTCTAGCTGAATGCAGAAATATTTTTGACCCGCCAGATTTTGTAAAAAATCTTTCATCCTACATACCTGGTACTCCATGCTCACAATATAATAAATGTTTGGGTTGTGACAATGTCATTATTACAGCTAAAAACCTTCCTGAAATTTTTGCAATGAAGCGCGACTATACGCTTTTGAAAGAGCACTCCCGTGTCATGGATACACCCTATGGACATGTTATTTCAGAGAATTTAGAGCTGATAAAAGGCATCACAGAACCAGAACTATCTAATTTTTCCTTAGAAGAATTAGAAAATGGGCGGCGTTTAGCAGAATACATTGAAACGACCACACTAGTTGATGGAGTAATCTAATGGACTATGAAAAAAAGCTGAATGTATTAACAGGTTTTGCAGAACATCGTTTATATGTTTTAGATGCTCTAGACCATGCTACAGTTCAAAAGAAGAGACACCTTCAAAATAATTACACAGATGACATAGAGTATGTAACGTACCTTATGGACAAACCTGTATCGAAATTATCAAAGTTTTCTGACGACTTTTGGAACTTTAATGACGACTATCCTAATGCTGCACGAAATGTTCAGGGCGCGAAGCTCCGCATTAGTTTTTCAAAGCATACAGATATCCCAATATTCGTTTTAATAGAAATCAAAGTTATATTGGAGTTGGCCCTGCTAAACAATTCGATTTTCAAGCCTCAGGGAAAAGAGGGGAAAAGTCGAACAAAAAAAGTCTTAAAAGCAAACTCTTTAATTACAATTTTTGAAAATGGATTAACGTTTATTAATGAAATATTTAAACAGGCATCTCATGAGTTAGGCCATGAGTTTGTTCAGGAAAAAATCAGAACACTCTCCGATATAACACCCGAACTGTATTCCAAAGCTGCTGAAAACTACGATCGTGTAAAAAATATAGAGCTAGATAAATTTTTCAAATATCTACGCAGTCCAGCGTCGGTTCAGTATGTATTTGAAAAACCTATCGCTTATGTAGAGTTAAATAGCCTGAAATGGAAGAAACTTGCTAATACTAGGGCGTGTTGAACATTGGGT
>NZ_DJUD01000001.1:0-21139 GCF_002439405.1 Psychrobacter sp. UBA6291
CGCAAAACAACGTGACGCTTCAGTATTGGCTTTAGCATTTAACAGCATGCGACGTACATCGGCATGATGAATGATGGCATCGGCTGGTTTTTCTGGGCTTTGAATTTGCGTGTCGCTACGGCCTTGACCTCGGTCATTAGCATATAAAGCAGCGTTTTGATAAGCAAGCTCAGAACCACCTAGGCCCTGTAGACCCATGGTTACGCGCTCATAGTTCATCATAATGAACATTGAAGACAGACCGGTATTTTCTGCACCAACCATCCAGCCTTTGGCGTTGTCAAAGTTCATCACACAAGTGGCAGAGGCTTTGATGCCCATTTTGTGCTCGATAGAGCCAACCGCCAACGTATTGCGCTCGCCCAAGCTGCCATCTTCATTAACCAAGAATTTTGGTACCACAAACAGCGAAATACCCTTTGAGCCTTCTGGCGCATTCGGGGTTTTTGCCAATACCAAATGAATGATATTTTCTGTGAGGTCATGCTCACCGCCGGTGATAAAGATTTTGGTACCAGAGATATTGTAGCTACCATCATCGTTTGGTACCGCTTTGGTTTTGATAATACCTAAGTCAGTACCGGCATGCGGCTCAGTCAAGCACATGGTACCCGACCATTCACCGTTGTACATTTTCTCTAAGTAAGTTTGCTTTTGCTCTTCAGACGCCGCCGCATTTAAGCAAAGCGTTGCGCCTACGGTTAGGTTTGGATATAGAGCAAATGACTGGTTGGCGGTAAATACCATCTCTTCGGTCAACATAGTGACCATTTTTGGGAAACCTTGACCGCCGTACTCAGAGTTACCACTTAAGCCAACCCAACCTGATTCGGCATACTGCTTATAGGCGTCTTTAAAGCCAGTAGGGGTGGTGACAACGCCATTACCTTCAAAGGTTGCGCCTTCTTCATCGCCGCTACGATTGATAGGTAATAAGACATTTTTTGACAGTTTTGCCATTTCTTCCAAAATCATATCGACAGTTTCCATATCGACATGAGCAAGGTTTTCGTTGTTTTGCCAAAATTCAGGCGCCTTAAATACGTCGTTTAGGATAAAGCGCATGTCGTTAAGAGGGGCATTATAAACAGCCATAAACATTCCTTTGGTTTAAATAAATAAAAGTGAGTAGGGCAAAGCGTTCAATTTTCTTGTGAGTGCAGCTTAAACATAGATAGTTAAAGTTTAGCAAATTAGCGTAACGACGGGTGGTTTTGTTCGTGAATTGTGCGTCCACCAAAAACTATTAGCAATAAAGCCGCTAAGAAAATCGGCAACACACCTAAGTATGTTGCCGATAGGAACTGCTTATTAAAATAGATACTACACTTGCAACGTTCTATATATTAAAACGCAAATTGATCAACGTCCATGGTCATGTACGGCTCAACACCAGTGCTGATGCGCTGTACGTGCGTGGTGGTACGTGGCAATAATTTTGCAAAGTAGAATTGCGCGGTTTTGACTTTGGCATCATAGAAGGCTTTTTCGCCAGTACCGTCTGCCAATGCCGTCTGCGCGACCAAGGCCATACGCGCCCATAAGTAAGCTAAAGTCACATAACCGCTAAAGTATAAGTAGTCAACAGCCGCACCGCCAACCGCATCTGGGTTTTCAGTCGCTTGCATACCGATACGCGCGGTCAAATCGCCCCATTCTTTGACGTGTTTGGCAAGTGGGCGGATAAATTGACCCATTTGATCGTTGTCTTTGTTCTCTTCGCAGAAAGTTCGGATGACTTTGACAAAGTTGGCAAGCATTTTACCTTGTGAGCCCAATACTTTACGGCCGAGTAGGTCAAGCGCTTGGATTTCAGTGGTACCTTCGTAGAGGCAAGCAATACGGGTATCACGGACGTTTTGCTCCATGCCCCACTCACTGATAAAGCCGTGACCGCCATAAACCTGTACGCCATGGTTAGCCGCTTCTAGACCAGTTTCAGTCAAGAATGCTTTAGCAATTGGTGTCAATAGTGACAGCATTTGGTCAGCAAACTTCAGGTCATCGCCTTCGCCTTTTGCAACAGTATCCGCAAAGTGTGAGAGGTAATAAACGAGGGCACGGCCGCCTTCAGCAAAGGCTTTTTCGGTCAATAGCATGTTACGAACGGCTGGGTGAACGATGATAGGGTCAGCGACTTTTTCTGGTGCTTTAGCACCTGATAGTGAGCGCATCGCTAAGCGGTCTTTGGCATAGGTTAATGAGCCTTGGAACGCATACTCTGCTGCCGTTAAACCTTGAACGGCGGTACCGATACGGGCCACGTTCATAAAGGTAAACATACACTGTAGACCGCGGTTTTCTGGGCCAATCAAATAACCAGTGGCGCCATCAAAGTTCATCACGCAAGTCGCTGACGCTTTGATACCCATTTTGTGCTCGATAGAACCACAAACGACGTTGTTGTTTTCACCAAGGCTGCTGTCTGCGTTGACCATGACTTTAGGCACGATAAACAGCGAGATGCCTTTGGTGCCAGCAGGCGCGCCTGGTAGACGGGCTAGGACGATATGAATGATATTGTCGGTTAGGTCATGCTCGCCCGCTGAGATAAAGATTTTTTGACCAGTGATGCTATAAGTGCCGTCATCGTTTGGCTCAGCTTTGGTGCGAATAATACCTAAGTCAGAACCCGCATGCGCTTCAGTCAAACACATAGTACCTGACCATTCGCCGGTGACCATTTTTTCAAGGTAAGTTTGTTTTTGCTCTTCAGTACCATGGTGCTCGATGGTTTGAATCGCGCCATGTGATAGGCCAGGATACATAGAAAATGACCAGTTCGCCGTGCCAACCATCTCATTGATAACTGTTGATAATGAGAACGGCATGTTTTGACCGCCGAATGCCTCTTCAGCAGACAAGGCTGGGAAGCCAAGCTCGCAGTAGGCTTTATAAGCTTCTTTAAAACCTTTTGGCGTAGTGACAGTACCGTTGTCAAAATGACAGCCTTCCGCGTCGCCGCTTTGGTTTAATGGAGACAGCTCATTTTCCGCAAAGCTTGCCGCCATCTCAAACAGACTGTCCATCAACTCACGATCCGCTTCTTGGAACGCAGGTAAGGTTTTGTAGTGACTTTCGCTGTCAAGTAACTCATGCATCACGAATTGGATATCACGTAGGGGCGCTTTATATTGCATAACTTCCTGTCCTTTTTTAGGATGCGACCGGCAGTAAAACAGCAACTGTCATCGACTATTATGAATAGTCTGAGTTGCCAACTGTTTACTGTTAAAGGGTTTGTCTGTATCAATAACGGACAACAACACCGATCATATGAAATAAATTGAGAAGAGTGAAAAAGAATTATGATTGTATTCGTAAATTCTTGGTAAAAGATAGGCGTTCACTGACAAATATACAAGTTTGGTGACAATACTGATAAGTCATCAACCTGTGTTGCATCCTATATATCATCGAGCTTATACGCTAAAAACTTAAGCATTATTTAACAATAAGAGTAGAAAAATTCAAACAATATCGTTTTAATAAATCTCGCTTTGATAGATAATCCTAAGGACGGTCGTTTTTAGACAAATGTTGCTGCGTAAGCATCTTAGTTGCCTCGTCCGCCGTCATCGGTTTACCAAACCAATAACCTTGACCGTACTGACAACCCATGCTGAGCAATAAATCGCGTTGCTGCACGTTTTCGATACCTTCGGCGATAACGTGCATATCAAGCGCTTCTGCTAAATCCAAAATTGCTTTAACAATGGCGCGCTGCGTACGGTCATTGGTAATCTTAGAGATAAAGCTTTTGTCAATTTTGATAAAATCAAACGGATATTCTTGTAAATAGCTTAACGAGGCAAAACCTGTACCAAAGTCATCGAGCGCCAGACAGATGCCAAGTTCTTTAAGTAAATCCAGTTGTTTTTTGACATTGGCATGGCGCTGTATCAATGAAGATTCGGTCACCTCTATGTGCAGTTGGTGAGCGGCAAGTTTATGGCTGTCTAACAAGTTACTGACCAAGTCAAAAAAATCAGGATGGCTAAACTCGGCCGCATCAGCATTGATACAGATGTGCTGCTCAAAGCCCAAATCTTGCCAAACGGTCAATTGCTTAGCAATTTGGCTTGCCATTTGTGAAAACAGCTCAAACGATAATTTATGAGAAATGATGGCATCCATAAAATCGGCGGGTCTTAGTAAGCCGCGAGTAGGATGTTGCCAGCGCACCAATGCCTCAAAACCGCTAATCACACCCGTATCTAAGGCGAATTTTGGTTGGTAATACGGCACAAATTGACATTCGTTGCTAGCCGTCCTAAGCTCAGACTCTAACTGTATATCGTGCGCATTCTTCTCGTTAATCGATTTATGATACCAACAGACATCATCGCCGCCTTGCTGCTTGACGTAATTCAAGGCTTTTTCAGCCTTGGTCAATAAGCCGATGAACTCATTGCCATTTTCAGGAAAATAGCTGACCCCAACCGAAATATGACAATAGACTTGTGCTTCTTTTGCCACACTGTCATTTAAGAAAAAAGGGCGCTCGCACATTTGCATTAAACTGTCTAATTGATGGCGCACCATGTTGGCATCATTACATTCGAATAATAAAGCAAAGTCGTCACCGCCAAAATGGGAAAAACAGCGTAAATTGTCCAGCTCCAACTCGGTGATACGTAAGACAAAACTTTCTACCAGTTTGTTGATGCCATCTGGTCCCAATAAGATAGCAAGGTTGCGATAACGGTCAATGTTAAAACGCACGACCACCACTTCTTGGTAGCTTTCTATTAACAACTCACTGGTTTGACTTAAAAATACTTTTCGGTTTGGCAGTCCAGTTAGCTGGTCATAATTTAACAGATGGGCGACCTTTTTTCTGTTTTTAGCCAGCGTCGCCATATTACGTATGGTACCAACGTAATAAGGGGTATCTTCTAAGTAAATTTTGCGATAGGTGATATGACAGTCAAGTATTTCGCCATAGCGATTTGCCATCGAAAAATCAATTTCACAAAATCCTGTACTGTCTAAACTGTTAATCAGATTTCTAAGCACACCTTGCTCTTCTTCAGACAAAAACTCGGCTGCATAGATACCAAGCGGACGGCCAAGCAAAAATTTTTCTGTATAGCCAAGCATCAGCTCATAGTTCGCATTAACGGATAGATAGCGCAGTTTGTCGTCCAGTATGAAGATAGCGTCTTCAAATTGCTCGCACAGCTTGACCAATAATTGCTGTTTATCCGATATTGGCATAGGGGTAAAATCGGTCATAATAGGACTCATAACATCAAATTGAATAATAAATGGCGATGTAGCGATGGCAATTTGATGCCTACATATGTAAGGTGTGCAGGGTTGCCAACGAAGCCAATGTCGCTAGGGCAACGACAGGCGCAGTTTCGGTACGCAGCACCCTTGGTCCAATTTGCCACGGTGCAAAACCAACGTCAGCAGCTTTGGCGCACTCATCAGCGCTGAGCCCGCCCTCAGGTCCGATTAGTAATTCAATATAAGGCGCCTGTTGTTTCAAAACGACGGGCAGCGCCTCAGGCATCAGCGGCTGTCCTGATGCTGGCACGCTTAGCTGCAGACGTAAATCTGCTGGTTGCTGTAATGCTTGATAATAGGCATCCTTACTTAGCTCAGCGACGATTGGGCTAACTGCCATCTCTTTGTCGTTATCATTTTCGTTGGCCGCTATATTTGACAGCCAGTCATCAATCGATAATGGCGCGATAATAAGGGGCGGGCGATTAAGGCCGCATTGCTCACAGGCAGCAATCGCCACTTGCTGCCAATGTGCCAGTTTTTTCTCCACTTGCGCAGGTTTTAGGTTGACCTCACCGTGGTGGCTACTCAATAGTTGAATAGCAGTGACACCAAGCTCAGTGGATTTTTGAATGGCGTAATCCATGCGCTCGCCGCGACTCATCACCAGTCCGATTTTAGTTAAGATAGCGACGTTACGGTCAGTTTCTAGGTGTGATAATAACGTCGCAGTGGCCTGTTTTTTACTGATGCTATTCAGCTGTACCTGATATTCACCGCCAAAACCGTCAAATAAAATACCTGTGTCGCCGTTATTGGCGCGCAGTACACGGCACCAATGATGGACAATACTTTCGGTCAACTCGACGTTAGCACCGATAGCTAAGGTGCTCAGTTGTGGGCAGGTTGGGGCATTTTTATCACTGCTATCGCTACTGGTGGCATAAAAGAAACGTCGCAAAATTACTTATTCCTATAATGGGAGTCATGATATTTTTCAATATCTTAGCAGAATATCATTTGGGTGGGTAAAGGGATTGTCATCAGTAGAATTGGCATAAATGCAATTCCCATACCAAAAAAGACCGGCGCCCCTAAGAACGCCAGTCATTCAGCAATACATTCGATAAATATTTAAGCAATCAAGCCTAAAGCTTCGACTAAGCGTTTATTTGGCTCAACCTTATTCATGCTATAAAAATGCATGGCAGGTACGCCCTCAGAGATTAGACGCTCACACAAACGATAAACGACATCAAAGCCGAACTCTCGGATAGCAGTACGGTCATCGCCAAAATCTGCCAAGCGCTTACGCACGTAACGTGGGATATCAGCGCCACAGCTATCAGCAAAGCGTACGAGATTGCTTGAGTTGGTAATCGGCATGATGCCAGCGACCAAAGGCTGCGCTACCGTGTCAATACCACGTTTTTCTAAGGTGTCACGCAGATATAAATAGCTATCGGCATTATAGAAAAACTGGGTAATCGACGCATTGGCGCCCGCTTGATATTTATTCACCAAATTGTCGACATCAAATTCAAAGCTACGTGCTTGCGGATGCATCTCAGGGTAGGCTGCGACCTCGATACGGAAGTGATCGCCTGAATATTCGCGGATAAACTTTACTAAGTCTAAGGCAAACGGCAGTTCTCCCATACCGACCTGACCTGACGGTAAATCACCACGCAAGGCAACCAAGCGTGTGATGCCCAAACTTTTATAAAGATCGAGTAGTTCAGCGATTTGACTTTTGTCATCACCAATACAAGACATATGCGGCGCAATATCCGTGTCACCGCGCGCACACAACGCTTGCACGATATCAAGCGTGCGGCCACGGGTTGAACCGCCAGCCCCATAGGTCACCGAAAAATACGCAGGTGATAGCTTATTTAACTCATCATAAGTGCTGAGGAGTTTTTCATGGCCTTGCTCGGTTTTGGCTGGGAAAAACTCGAAGGAGAAAGTAGGCTTAGTCACAGTCTGACTCCTATTAGTATTTATAAGCGTCAGGCTTAAACGGACCTTCGACAGGTACGCCTAGATACTCGGCTTGTTTTTCAGTCAGTTTCGTCAATGTACCGTTAAAGCCTGCAACCATTGCCGCCGCAACTTCTTCATCGAGTTTTTTCGGTAACACTTTAACGTATAAATTATCAAAGCGCTCATCGACTGGCAGCTCAGCGAATTTTTCTTCAAACAAGTACATTTGTGCCAATACTTGGTTAGCAAATGAGCCATCCATCACGCGCGATGGGTGACCAGTAGCATTACCTAAGTTCACCAAGCGACCTTCAGCAAGCAAAATCAAATAATCGTTTTCGTCATCCGAGCGGAACACTTGATGCACTTGTGGCTTAATCTCAACCCAGCGCCAATTGTCACGCATAAATTGCGTATCAATTTCGGTATCGAAGTGACCGATATTACAGACGACCGCACCCGGTTTTAGGGCGGCTAACATATGTTTGTCACAAACGTGATAGTTACCGGTAGTGGTAACAATTAAGTCAGTATCTTCTAATAGACGAGTGTTGATGTTTTCTGCGCCGCCAGTGTTATCGCCATTGATATAAGGTGACAATACTTCATAGCCGTCCATACAGGCTTGCATAGCACAGATAGGATCAACTTCTGATACACGGACAATCATGCCTTCTTGACGTAAGCTTTGGGTAGAGCCTTTACCCACATCGCCATAACCGATGACTAAAGCGCGGCGACCGGCAAGGAACATATCGGTAGCACGTTTGATGGCGTCATTTAAGCTATGACGGCAGCCGTATTTGTTGTCATTTTTAGATTTGGTAACCGCGTCGTTAACGTTGATAGCCGGTACTTTTAGCGTACCTTTACCCAGCATTTCAACCAAACGATGGACACCTGTAGTAGTTTCTTCAGAGATACCATGGATGTTATCAAGCATTTGGGCATAATCATTATGAATCAAAGCGGTTAAATCACCGCCGTCGTCCAAGATTAAGTTTGCATCCCAAAGCTGACCGGATTCTTCGCCGCCAACGTGAATTTGTTGACGCAAGCACCACTCGTACTCTTCTTCGGTTTCGCCTTTCCAAGCATAAACAGGGATACCAGCAGCAGCAATTGCTGCCGCAGCATGGTCTTGGGTTGAGAAGATGTTACATGAGGTCCAGCGTACTTCTGCACCTAGCGCGACAAGCGTCTCGATGAGGACAGCCGTCTGAATAGTCATGTGGATACAGCCAGCGATTTTTGCGCCTTTAAGCGGCTGGTCGGCTTCGTAGCGACGACGTAAACCCATCAGGGCAGGCATTTCGGCTTCAGCTAGGGTGATTTCACGGCGACCGTAATCAGCAAGGCTAATGTCGGCGACTTTATAGTCAGTGAAAGAGGGGTCGATCGTATGGGCAGATGGGGTGTTAGACACTGCGTCCATAATATGCTCCTATCAGTTAATAGATAAAAAGAATAAAAACGCAGGTGCCGTTATTTGCGCTGCTCATAACCAAAAATGGTCATAAACAGTTAACCGAGCCTAACATAATAAATGATTTGCAAAGCAATAAAGCTTAATTGCAGTAATCGATGATTATGGCGCAACACCTCTCGGAGGTCGTTATTGTAATTGATGAGGATTAATTTGTCACCTATTGGCTGCGGAAAATCGTAAGTGCTTACGTCATAAAAAAAAGGCCATCTATCGATAGCCTTGATTATTTATATATAAGTTCTAATTTTTACCAAATAAGCTTAAAACCATTTATAGGTGAGTGAGGTAAAGAAGTTAGTACCGTCAGTGTTATAACCCGGCTCAGTGAGGTATTTTTCATTAAACACGTTATTTAAGCGAGCCGACATCGATAAGTTCGATGATAGCTGATAGTTGCCGCTGATATTTATAATATTGTAGTTATCAATTTTAGACGTATTTTCAATATTACTATAGTAATCGTCAACATACTGGTACTCTGCACGGATGTCTAAGTCAGAAAGTTGGTAGCCAACATAGACTGTACCTTTATGTTTAGGGCGAGTAGGCAAATAATTACCGTCGTTATCTTTACCACTATCATCTTTAGCTTCTTGATAATCATAGCTTAAACCAAACAAATAGTTATCAAAAAACCAGTCACTGGTTAAGATTACACCTTCAATTTTGGCCTCAGCATAGTTCTTACGTTGATAGTTTGCATCACTTGCGATCATATCTTCTACTTCATTACGATAGCCAGTTAAGCGTGTAGATTGAAGTAAGGTGTCATACTCAATAAAAGCTTCATAGTTATCACTGGTTTCAGGCTTTAAGTTTGGATCACCACCCCAGTCGAATAAATCATTAAAAGTTGGAACGCGATAGCCTTTGGCGTAGTTAACACCAACACGTAGATCTGGTGTTAAGCGATAAGCAGTACCTAAGTTATAAGTGGTTTCATTATCATACTCAGAGTAGTCATCATGGCGTACGTTAGCTTGTGCATCGATCTTATCTCTAGATAGCATATAGCCTAAAAAGCCACTGGTCACTTCTCGATTGTCAGCTTCGGGGTATGCACTTGTATCCATTTCTTGTTTTAGATGCTCTATACCATATAGCAATTTATCAGTAGATATTGAATGACTGCCTACTAAGCTAACTTGTTTTTGTGTCGTATCATAGAAGCTAGTATAAGTAGTAGCCGTCGTTTGAGATTCATCAATAGAGTGACCATATGATAGTTTTACTGATGACGTAGGCGAGTAATTCCAATCGATGAATGCTTGAGCCGCACTGTTTTTTTGCTCTGCCTTGGTAAAATCTTTCTCTGTAGTTTTGCCACTGTCAAAATCAGTCGTTGACTCACTGTATAATCCGCTAACGCCCACTTTTAAATCTGGATTGATTTTTTGGCTAAGGTTTAGGCTGTAGTTATTACTTTTGAAGCCATCCTCATCTAAATTATGAATGCCCCAAGGGTGAGTAGGAAGTGTAGCGTTAATGCCATCCGTTTCATTATGACTGGCAGAGATACTTAAGCTGGTACCTTGGTCATTAACAAATTGAGCAGTAGCACCATACAAAAACTGATCGTGCGATCCTGTACCCACTGTGACTGATAGTTGACTTTGTTCAATGTTAGAACCTTTAGTGAATATTTGAATGACACCTCCCATAGCGTCAGCACCATAAATACTAGAACCAGAGGCTCCGTAGAGGATTTCAATACGATCGATCTGATCTGCAGGTAATAGGCTTAGAGCAGGTTCTCCAGTAGATACTGAACTATAGCGAATACCATCAATAAGCACCAATACTTGCTTGCTATCATAACCACGGGTATAAAAACTACCTACCGTTCCTAGTCCACCATTTTGTTTGTAATTGAAGCCTGGTTGGTTTTTAATAACATCTAAAGCTGTTTGTCCTTGATAACGCTTGAGCGCTTCGCTATCAATGACCCGAGTTTGGGCAATGACTTTACTGGTCTTAGTTGGCGTCCGCGTCGCCGTCACGACGATTTTATCAAGCTCAACTTGTGGCAACTCGCTGTGATTGATAACGCTACTATCACCAGTCGCAGCTGTGGCACTAATAGCAAATCCGCCTAACGCACTTAAGATACACAACCGCAGATAGGTAGTCGAAGATGAACGTGATAAAGCCATATTGAATTCCAAAATTGAATGACAAGTTGAACAAAGTAAAAAGTTACAGAAGCGAGAGCCTAAAAGTAAAAAATTACAAAAAGTAATACGAATATTACATAAGGTTATTATCTATAAAACCAGCACATTTATAAACTACTTTGTCCTAATATTTATTCAGCATACGATGAGTGGTGCTCATGATGGTTGAGGTTTATCTGGGTTGTTTAGCTATTTCCAGTATTTTTTAGGCTTTTAAATAAGTATCATCTGTAAAGGCAAGCCCTATTTTAAACAGTAATAAAAACATGCAATCAAACGCATTGCTGTGATTAATAATTGCTATTATAGTGGCAAATTTCATTTATTTTTTTGTGCTGCCATTCATAAAGTTAAGAGGTTTGTTTTGTCTATTCAGCGTCATCTGAGTGCTCGTACTGCGACATCTTCATCATTTACATCTTTAAAAACAAAAACGCCGCTCATGATAACGGTGTTTTTGTTTGCGATGATAGTGAGTGCATTAAGCGCCATTTTTTCACATGGTGCGCTTGCTGCCGAAGCCAGTATATTGGGCGTGGGTGGTCAAACTGAAGAGGTGGCCAACACTTCGACCCCTGATTCTTTCGGACGTGACACGCCGCGCCATACTGTACAAGGCTTTATTAAAGCATTGGGCGATAACGACTATCTGCTGGCCAGTAATTATCTAAATTTATCCAAGTCTGATAATCCAACCACTGTGGTGCGCCAATTTAAGCAAGCACTCGATGCGGGCGGGCGTTTTCAGCCTGATTTGCAAATTAACAATACGCCTGAGGGAAATTTAAGCGATCAGCTACCGCCAAGCCAAGAAAACGTCGGCGTGATTAATGTGGGTGATAAGAGCGTGCCGCTGGTGCTCGAAAGAGTAGCCTCTAAGCAAGGCGAGCAATATTGGCAGTTTTCAAACGATACCCTAAGCTCGATACCAGAAGTGATAGAGAATTATCAGCCGACGCTGGTTTCGCGCTACACCATTGACTCATTAGATGGTAAAAAGCTATTTGGTTATCAGATTTCTGATATATTGGCGGCATTAGCCATTATAGTCAGTAGTTTTATTTTTACTTACATCGTGGTTTGGCTGCTCTATTATTTATTAAAACTGATTTATCCTCGCCTACGGGGTGAGACGTTACCTTTACCTAATAATGTGATATTGCCACTGACCGTCGTTATCACGGCGCTGATATTGGCCGAGGTGATGGTATATGCCGGTATATCAGTGACACTGCGTGAACCAATTAAGCGCTTTACCGACATTGCTTCTTGGGTAGCGACGACATGGCTATTACTGCGGGTTATTGATTCGATATTTACCCGCGCGGTCAATTTAAGTTATAAGAAAAACTATACCGAGCGAGTTTCTATCTTGGGTTTGATGCGCAAGGTGGTCAAAGCGCTATTATTAATCTTTGCGGTTATTGTCATTTTTGGAAATTTAGGATTTGATTTGACTACAGGGATTGCCGCATTAGGGGTCGGTGGTTTAGCCTTGGCACTAGGTGCGCAAAAGACGATTGAGAACTTGGTCGGCAGTGTGGTGGTGGTGGCAGATTCGCCAGTACGCATCGGCGACTATTGTAGCTTCGGCAACCAAGCAGGTACGGTGATTGATATTGGTATTCGTTCATCACGGGTGCGTACGCTGAACCGGACGATTGTGACGGTGCCTAACAGTGATTTTTCATCGATGCAAATTGAAAACTATACCTCGCGGGATATGTTTCACTTTTTGCATAACTTATATATCAAACGCAATGCGGATATCGATGTGGTCTTTAAGATGGTCAAAAAATTAGATCAATTTTTGGACGAGCACGAGCTGACCAATCAGGAGTGGAATCAGGCCAATATTTCAGAGCTGCGCCAAGACTGCTACGTCATTCAACTGCGCGCTTATATTAATGCTGTCGACTCGATAGAGTTTTATCGTAAGCAAGATGACTTGTTGGTCGACGTGTTGACCCTGGTGAAAAAATACGATGTCGAGCATGCGCTGCCAACGCAGCAGCTGATTGTCAATCAAGCCGAGCTTGAGCCACAACCTCAGCTAGAAACCGTGACTGATGATTCGATAAACGAAGTAGTGGACGCAAGTGATGCGAGTGAAGCAGACACTGATGCCAATAACGATAATGCTGATGAGCAAAAGGCGCTTGATTTAAATAAAAACGCTGACAGTGCGACGAGTGAAAAAGAGGCTCGTAAAGACACCACTAAAAAGCAAAAACTACAAAGGCATAAACATCGTCTGTTAAAAAAAGGTAAGTTTAAACACGCCAAAAAGAAATTTGGTTTTTCTATATGGAATCAGCCTTAATATTTTGTGTGGTTATTTTGCTTAAGGTTTATTGAACGTTTTATTTATAAAGCTATGGCTTATAAAGGGATAGCAGTTTTTTGACGTAAAAAACCATAATATTGCCATAACAATAAGCTGGCAGCGCTACGGTGCGGTGACCAATCTTGGGTCAGGTTTTTTAATTGTTTTGGCGTTGGGCGCTCTTCTAAATCTAACAATTCCATCGCTGCGACTTTAATGGCTAGATCATCAACTGCCAGCACATCAGCGCGCTGTAACGAAAATAGCAGATACATCTCAGCGGTCCAGCGTCCAATGCCAACCACAGCAGTCAGGGTATCGATAACGTCGTTGTCGGGTAGGGTTGTTAAGGCAGCAAAATCTATATCGTGCTCGACCAAAGAGCGCGTATAACGAATTTTTTGCTTAGAGAGCCCCTGCGCCCGTAAATCCTCGTCTGTCGCTGCCCGAATCACTGATGGCGTCGTCAAACCTGCCTCTACCAAGCGTTGCCATATACTGGCTGCCGCTGCGACTGATAACTGCTGTCCAACCATCGCTCTCATTATTTGCGTAAAGCCGCCCGCGTTATGGCGTAAATCAGGCACACCCACTTGCTCATAAACAGGCGCAAATCTTGGTTCGAGAGCAATCAAAGCGTTGATATGTGCTTTTAATTCTTGTTTGTTTTCGATGATTTGTATATTCATAGAGAAATCACTTACTAAAAAATATGCAGCAAAATGATAGGAAGATTTATCAAAGCGCGACTACAAAACGAGAGGGTGAACCTTTGATATAAAAAAGGACTGCATGGTGGCAGTCCTTTTTTTCGATCTATAATTTTATTCTTTATCGGTCTTGGTCTTTTTAAGTAGTACCAGTACCGCACCATTGCCACCATCTTTCGGCGGAGCCGAGCAAAATGCCAGTACTTCTGGCAGTTGACGTAACCAACCATTGACGCAGGTTTTTAAAATAGCCTCAGAACCTTTACCATGGACGATTTTTACCACAGTTTCATTGTTTTGCTTGGCTTGGCTGAGCAGTTGGGTCATTGCATCGCGCGCTTCTTCAATGGTGCAACCATGGATGTCTACCGCATCATACCAGCGTAGCTTACCTTTTTTAAGCTGATCAAAGATTTTGTTTTGTAAGGTCGGCTGCTTATAAGACAAATAAGCTTCGCCGGCGACAGGGTTTAATAGCGCTTGCATATCTGACAAGCCTGCGCCCAAATCACCAGCTTCGCTCCCTTGAGCAGCCGCACGTTTTGAAAGCGTTGCAGCGTCAGGCTTACCTGCTTTAGAGGCGTTGGCAGGTGTGCGCACGTTTTTGTCTTTTAGCTGGTTGACGCCATGCATCGCTTGCATAAATAGCACTTTATCGTCGTCGATATGTTCGCTATCTAATTGCTTGACCGTTTTTTTGACTTGTTTTTGGGTCAAGAGTGAGACAGGTTCGGTTGGCTTTTCATTTTCACCTTCTGGTGAATTGGTATCGCGACCTTTACTCAGTTGCCCTTTAAGTTCTTTTAATTGGTCTTGCATTTCTTTTGAAAACAGAGAGTTTGACATAATAATTAACGTATCGTTGGTGAGTGAATGAGTGATTTAATGATTTATATCGTACATAAAATAGATGCGGTTTACTTTACGCCTGTGCTGCGACGCTCGCAAGTAAGGATTGTAACGCTTGCCCTGGATGCTCGGTCTTCATAAACTGCTCGCCGATTAAAAAGTGCTGAATATCATTATTGAGCATCAAACGTATATCATGGCTGCTATGAATGCCACTTTCGGTGACAATAAGCGGCCGTTCTAGACGGTCATTAGGATTGGCAGCGAGCGCATCATCGATAGCTAATTCGCGCAGCAGGGTGTTTTTTAAATCAAGCGTCGTTTGTAAGTCGACATCAAAGGTGTTTAAATCGCGATTATTAATACCATAGATATTATGCGCTGAACGTGGCAACTGTAGCGCACGCTCAAGCTCATCTGCTGTATGAACTTCAATCAAGACATCCATACCCAGCTCAATGCTTAGCGCATGCAGCTCTTGTACTTGCGCCTCATCAAGACAGGCCATAATCAATAAAATACAATCAGCGCCCATTAAGTAAGATTGGTAAATCTGATAAATATCTACCATAAAATCTTTGCGCAATATGGGCAAATTGCAAGATTGGCGCGCTTGGATTAAGTAGCTATCATCACCTTGGAAATAATCACGGTCGGTGAGTACTGATAAACAACTGGCTCCCGCTTGCTCATATTGCTTGGCAAATAGCGCAGGCTCAAAGTTATGATTGATAATACCTTTAGACGGCGAGGCTTTTTTAATCTCCGCAATGATACCAATATCAGCGCTGCGTAAAGCATTGGCAAAACCGCGACGTGGCTGGGTATCAGCGGTGGCTTGCGATTTTAATGCCTCAAGCGATACTGCCGCACGAGCAGCAGCAACTTCCTCGTGCTTGGTAGCAACGATACGCTGCAACACTGAAGGAATCGCGGTGTCTGATTTTGGTTTGGCGGTCATGGCTATATTCCGTTATTTGGTAAAAAAATTAGGGTAACAATTAGGCTAATAAATTAAGGCGGCACACATAGTTGCGATTAACAGGGTTATGAGCCACGTATTTCTTATTAATTCTAAGCATTTAGCTTATTAAACTTGGTCAGCTAATTGCTGCGTATATTTGGCTAAGTCATCAAGCTTAATCAAAGCGTCACCATTTTGAATGACTTTTTGGGCGCGGCTCACGCCATTCGGATAGTTGCTGGCAAGTCCTGCGGTATATATCGCAGCACCGGCATTTAAGGCAATCATATCACGGGCTTTTAGAACAGCGCGGTCATTAGTATCTGCTCCTGATAAAGCGGCACGAATCAGCTCAAGACTTTGGGCAGGAGAATCGACATCAAGCCCAATTAAGGTTTGTGACTCAACGCCCGCATCTTCTGGCATCATCTCATAAACAGAGATTTCACCGTCTTTTAACTCGGCTACCGTGGTTGAAGTTGCAAGACTGATTTCATCCAAACCATCTTTGGCACCGACCACCATTACATGGCGCGCGCCCAGATTTTTCATCACTTTTGCCAAAGGCTCACATAACTGGGCGGTAAAGACGCCGATAACCAGATTTGGCGTGCCAGCAGGGTTGGTCAGTGGACCTAAGATATTAAAAATCGTCCGCGCTTTTAGCTCACGGCGTACCGGATTGGCGTAGCGCATCGCACTATGATGATTGGGCGCAAATAAAAAGCCAATCCCTTGATTCTCGATACACTGCTGTGCTTGCTCTGGTGTCAGGGTTAGGCTAATACCGGCTTGCTCAAGTAAGTCTGAGCTACCAGATTTGGTTGAAACGCCGCGGTTGCCATGCTTAGCGACTTGCGCCCCAGCTGCGGCTGCGACCAAGGCAGCGGCTGTTGATACGTTAAATAAGTTAGCGCCATCGCCACCAGTACCGACGATATCGACCATGTAGCGACAGTCTCTTGGGTTAATATTGGCAGCTAAGTCACGCATCGCACTGGCTGAGGCGGTAATCTCGTCGATGGATTCGCCTTTCATCCGCAGGCCCGTCAAAATCGCACCCATCATGGCATCGCTGCATCTGCCTTGCATGATGACGAGCATGACTTGATACATCTCGTCAAAGGTCAAATCAATATGCTGAAAAATCCTGCCTAATGCGGTGGTCAGAAGCTTATGAATACTCTCATCTGGCAGCTGATTGATGCTCTCAGCATTTTGCAGGTTTTGCTTATCTTGATTCATGATTGATTTTTTGTCCTGCATAGCGGCAGTGGTCATAATATTCTCACTTATTATTATCTTTTATAGTTGTCGTTTAAATACATTCATTGGATTAAAAAAGTGGGTTCGTCTTTTAAAACACTTATCCTACTTTTGGTAAATTATCTGAGGATAAAACAGCTAACTGATGCATTTGTAAAAAATTATTCAGCAGCTGATAACCCGCTTCGCTTAAAATCGACTCAGGATGAAACTGGACGCCCTCAATCGCAAACTCGCGGTGGCGAATGCCCATGATTTCTTCGATATTGCCATCAGCATTTTGAGTCCAAGCGCTAACTTCAAAGCAGTCGGGTAAGCTTGCTTGCTCAATCACCAATGAGTGATAACGGGTAAACTGGGCTGGATTTGGCAAGTTGGTAAAAGCGCCTTGACCATTATGATAAATAGCCGATAACCGCCCATGCATAACCTCGCTTGCTTTGACGACTTTACCGCCAAAGGCTTGACCGATTGCCTGATGACCCAAGCAAATACCTAATATCGGGATAATGCCTTTAAAGGTCGCAATCACCTCTAGCGAGATACCAGCACTGTCAGGGTCACAGGGGCCGGGACCAATAACAATGGCATCTGGCGCAAGTGCTTTAATCTCATCAATACTGATTTCATCGTTGTGCCAAACGCTGATGTCCTGCTGCAATTCACCGAAGTACTGTACAATATTGTAGGTAAAGCTGTCGTAATTATTGATCATCAAAATCATCATTTGTTCAACTTATTATCTTTAACCTAGTGTCTTAATCTTGGTGTTCTTAGCTTCGTGTTCTTAGTGTAGTGTCTTTAATTCAATAGGTTCAACATCGATGCGATTTTAAACGCTGTTATCTTAACACTATTTCGTTATCTATCAAACGTAGCGCTGTTGCACGCTGATAGTAATAAATGCTCTATAAAGGTGCATTACTAAGTTAAATTTTCTAAATTTTGCACTATTATGGGACGTCATTTAATATATTCATCTTTGAGTTTGCTAGCTATACATAGCAATTGCTATGCAAATAACGCTTTAATATAAAAGATTTATATTACGTAAATGTTTGTATTTATTGTAGATAATTATTACTTTCAGCCTTTGGAAATTTTAAAAACTTGATGGCCCGAAGATGAGTTGGCATAGTAGCTGCAATTCTTATAGGTGTGAATAGCTCGCTATTAAAGCGATGTAATATTATTTACCAAGATGCATTTGAAGAGTTCAGCATTATTGGCCAGATGTTGCTAAAATAGCACCTGCATTTATTTGGCTCATAAAAATACTTAAAGCTTAACGCCAGAAAATCAGCTGGGCTTTAAGCAAAAAATAATTTTTAAAAAACTTTTCGTCTAAAATTTTCATACTACGTTACAATTTTATTACCATGTTAACCATAAGGGAAACTTTCCATGTCGAACAAATTACTTGATCTTATCGAATCATCCAATGCCAAATGGGTCGATTTCCGTTTCACCGATACCCGCGGCAAAGAGCAACACATGACTTTCCCAGCGCACAGCGTTGATGAAGAAGTGATGGAAGATGGCAAAATGTTCGACGGCTCATCGATTGCTGGCTGGAAGGGTATCGAAGCCTCAGATATGATTTTGCGCCCTGACCCAGAAACTGCCTTTATCGACCCATTCTTTGACGCAGTTACTGTGGTGGTGACTTGTGACATCATCGAGCCATCAACGCTGCAAGGCTATGACCGTGATCCGCGCTCTATTGCTCGTCGGGCCGAAGAATACTTAAAATCAACGGGTATTGGTGATACCGCTTTTTTTGGTCCTGAGCCTGAGTTCTTTGTTTTTGACGAAGTAAAATGGTCGGTTGATATGTCTGGTGTCAGCCATGAAATCGTCGCTGAAGAAGCCGCTTGGTCAACTAATAAAGCCTATGAGTGGGGCAACATGGGGCATCGTCCACGCGTTAAAGGCGGCTATGTACCAGTACCACCGGTTGATAGCTCACAAGACATGCGTGCGGTAATGTGCGAGCGTATCGAAGATATGATTGGCGAAGGTTGTATCGAAGTCCATCATCATGAAGTGACTCCTTGCCAGTTAGAAATTGGCGTGGCATTTAATACTTTAGTACGTAAAGCAGACGAAGTACAAAAGCTAAAGTATGCCGTCCATAACGTTGCCCACCAGTTTGGCAAAACCGCCACCTTTATGCCAAAACCTATCGTTGGTGATAACGGTTCTGGTATGCACGTGCATATTTCTATCTCAAAAGACGGCGTCAATACTTTCTCAGGTGATGAATATGCCGGCTTGTCAGAAACCGCACTATACTTTATCGGTGGTATTATCAAACATGCCCGTGCTTTAAATGCGATTACCAACCCATCGACCAACAGCTATAAGCGTCTTGTGCCGCATTATGAAGCGCCTATCAAGCTTGCGTACTCAGCGTCTAACCGCTCGGCGTCTATCCGTATTCCACACGTTAGTAGCCCAAAAGCGGTACGTGTTGAAGCGCGTTTCCCTGATCCAGCAGCCAATCCATACCTGGCGTTTGCAGCGTTATTGATGGCAGGTCTTGACGGTATTCAAAACAAAATGCATCCAGGCGAAGCCGCTGATAAAAACTTATATGACTTACCGCCAGAAGAAGAAGCACTCATTCCAACGGTTGCTGAAAACTTAGAGGTGGCACTACAAGCGTTAAAAGATGACCATGAGTTCTTATTAAAAGGCGATGTGTTTACTAAAGAGATGCTAGAAGCTTACATCGCGCTGAAACAAGAAGAAGTGCAGCGCGTCAATATCACCGTACATCCTGTTGAGTTTGATTTGTACTATAGCTGCTAATTAATAATTAATAGGCTCCATTGTTTTAAATAAGAAAAACCAGCTAAATTATATTTAGCTGGTTTTTTTGTGGGCAATTAAAGTAGACGTTTAATTGTTAAATTTAGTGTAAAGTCATTACTGATTTAATGGCAAAAATATCGCATAATGGTTACATCTATATATTAATAACAAATCGCTTTAGGCTGATTGACTATGAGTTCATCATTTAAAAGTACTGTTTTTTTAAATAAAGGGTTGTCGGTAAGTTTGCTAACAGGTTTGATTATTAGCACCGCAAGCCTTTACGCGCCGATGGCAAATGCCGCTGCTATTTATAAAGTTGTCGATGAAAATACCGGTCAAGTCACCTTTACCGACCGTCTGCAAAACTATGAACAGCAAGCAGGCAAGCAAATTAGCCAAACCAGTGTCATGACTGGCAGCGACAGTGTGGGTGCAAATAGTTCTAGTCAAACCAGTAATGCCAACAATCAGCCTGTCAATACCGCCCAAGCGCCTGCTGCCGCTAATACCACTGGCACCACTGCCAACAGTGACTCAACCGTTAACAAAGCGCCCATTAACTATCAGCTGACCATGACAGAGCCTAGCGAAGAACGGGCGTATCGTCGTCCCGTACAAACTATTGAGGTAAAGGTGCAAGTAAAGCCTGCCCTACAAGTGGGCGATAGTGTGAGCATTTACTTAGATGGAAACGAAGTGGCGCAGGGTTTAAGCGCCCCGATTGCAACTGTTGATGTTTTGCCGGGTGCGCATAACATCAAAGCCGTGATAAAAAATAAAAAAGGTCAGGTAGCAAAACAGGTCGAGCGTACCGTTTATGTCATCCAAAATACGCAAACCTTGCAAAAAAATAAGAAATTAGCAGAGCAGCTTTTGGCGTATCAGCGTCTGCCTTGGTATCAAAAAGTGTTACTAAAAATGCGTCAAGATGGCAAGCATCCTAATATGTTGTCATTTACTAAGCCAATAGTTGATAAACCCATAACGCTTGAAGAACTGGTAAAAAAATAAATCTGAGTCACTGTGTTAAAGGCTAGTAGTGAAAGGTTAACAGTGAAAAGATAGCGGCAATCCATTAACAATAATTGCTGGACATAAAATAAGGGCAGTCACTGAAAGCAGTGATTGCCCTTATTGGTAGAAGTTAGTAATAATATCTATCAAACCGCGAAAGAGGACTCCATCCGACATTAGGGTGGAGGTGAATTTCGCCTCATTGTTACTGTTTATTTACACATCCTGACCGTGAATTTGATATGCTTATTAAGTATTGTTATATTAACCCCACTCTCAACTTATTTTTCTAAGGTATTGGTTTAC
>NZ_DJUD01000020.1:0-22669 GCF_002439405.1 Psychrobacter sp. UBA6291
ACACAAAGTTTGGGAAACTCTCTACGGATTTGACGGCAGGGGTCACTTTTTTTATATTTGCCATCATTATGCTGGCTTTTTCACGCGCTTCGGTTAGCGTAATCAAGTGCGTTTCTTCTACTTCGTTTCTATACAGCTTTCCATTGATGCGCTTATGCAGTGTATAGCGCTTTGACTGCTTGCCTACCCGTAGCGCAAAACCAGTTAGTACATCGTCCATATAGATTTCAGTGCCTTTAGCGGTATAGTCTACTGAATCGATAAGTTTTTTGGTAAGTTTAACTTTCATATATCACCCATGCAGCAGTACATAACCATAGTGTTAGTAGTCATCATACTTTAATTACTACAAGGGTCAAAGTATCAAGATAGTATCAAAAAATTAATTACATCAATGCGTTCACATGAATTTTAGACAATAAAAAACCCTTACAAGTCAATGACTGTAAGGGTTTGAATTTGGTGGGCCCAGTAGGACTTGAACCTACGACCAAAGGATTATGAGTCCTCTGCTCTAACCAACTGAGCTATGGGCCCTTTAGACGCACAATGATACCTGATTTTTATATATTTTCAAGTAAAAGATAGAAAGTATTACCGATTTTTTTAGTAAAACATTAGTTCTCTGCTAAACATGACCGCCAGCCAATGTCAGGCTGCGACCACCATCGACAGTAATTATTTCACCCGTCACATAACGGGCGTGCGCCAAATAAAGCACACTATGGGCAATTTCCTCAGGTTTGCCTATCCGCTGCAGAGGAATGGAGTCGATGATGCTTTTTTGCTGCTGCGGGTCAAGTGCTTGGTCGCTATCTGCTTCTGGTAGGATGTTTACGCCAGGAGCGATGCCATTGACACGTACCTCTGGCGCCATATCAAGCGCAAAAGACTGTACCATCATGCGATGCGCCGCCTTTGCCATATTGTAGACGGCATACTCTTTAAAAGGTTTATTATGCGCATGGATATCGAGTAGGCTAATGATACAGCCCTGCCGGGTCCGTAGATAAGGATATAACGCTTGGCTTAATAATAAGGGCGCTTTGGCGTTGGTTAAAAATAAATCATCCCATTGCTCTAGATCTATATCACCAAGTGGACTTGGATAAAAGCGAGAGGCGTTATGCACTAGGACATCGAGTTGCCCAAATGCTTGTATAATATTTTGAGTAAATTGCTGTAGCATCTCGCTATTATTAACAACCGTCAAATCTGCAAGGACGACGACCGAGCTATCAGGACGACTGTGATTCAGCGTATCGGCTAGGTCATTGGCTTCTTGCTCACTATGATGACAATGAATAATGACACGGTAGCCTTGCTCATGGGCGGCACGGACAATAGCCGCACCAATACGCTTAGCGCCACCGGTGACTACCATTACGGGCGCTGAGGTATTAGAATATTTTGATTGGCTTAAACTAAATTCATGGTTCATATTAAAGGTATTTTTGTGATTTAAATTGCTGGTTGAAAGTGCTTGTTTACAAGACAGGTTATGTTTGTAAATGCTCAATTCTACGTTGGCGTAATGCTTCGCCTATCGCTGGGCCTTTTAGATTCTGGTCAATATTATCCATGCTGATTGCATGAAAGCTATTTAAGGCGAGCATCATTTGGCGGTGCTGTATGGCCAGTTTTAAGACATGACTGGTGACCAAGAGCTGCGACAGTTTATCGGGCGCTTTATGAGCGCTACAAGCTTGAATAAGATCGATTTTCTCGGCGGCGCTCAGCTGGTCTATGCGGCTAAGATTTTTCGCTTGCTGCACAAATAAAGTGGCAAATTGAGTCTGTGCTTTTGGCACTTTGGCGCTGTTTCCGATCTCATTAATAGCTTTAGCCGCTGCCTCTATATTAACCGAAAGAGTTTCTGTAGAGTTTAAAGTAAATAAATCGGTATTTAAACTTGCCATCAATAACGCCCAGCGCTGCGATAAATTTAATTGCATTTGACCGGCGAAATACAATGCGGTTTGTACAATCTCTCGTATTTGACCGTACTGTTTATCATTCCAAACTTGCTGTAGCGGAGCAAAATACTCCGTCAACGCCCCAATCTCGAACAGCTGTTGCCAATATACCTGCGGCGATACTTGCATCAGAGCACGGCTCGATTCTTGCCAAATACGCTCACTACTTAGATGCGTAAGCTCGCCTGAACGCACCAACTCACGCATCAATAGCAAGGTTTCATCGGCAATACTAAAGCCCAAATCATAATAGCGGCCATAAAAACGGGCGGTGCGCAGTACCCGTAATGGGTCTTCACTAAAAGCGCTTGAGACATGACGTAGGGTTTTACTTTTAATGTCCTGCAATCCGCCATAGTAATCAACGACTTTACCAGTGATGGGCGTGTCATCGGTAAGGCTCTTGACTTCGATTGCCATGGCATTGACAGTCAAATCACGACGTTGCAAGTCTTCACGCAAGGTGACATCAGGGCTGGCATGCACGCTAAAGCCTTGATAGCCCAGACCTTGTTTGCGCTCCGTACGTGCTAGGGCATATTCTTCACGGCTCACAGGGTGCAAAAACACCGGAAAGTCTGCGCCCACTTGTTGGAAACCTGCCGCCAGCATATCCGTGACAGTCGCGCCGACGACGACAAAATCTTTGTCTTTGATAGGACGACCTAACAATTGGTCACGGACAGCGCCGCCGACGAGATACACTTGCATAATAGTCTCTTTTTTTATCCAGTATTTACTAAGTCGTTTTGCCAAAAAAAACCAGTCAACACTCGTTTACGAGTACTGACTGGTTTTAGTATAGCAGACGGCTTCTATAAATAACTAACAGAAGACCGTCTTCGTAATGCGTTTATACGCTATATAAACGACTACTGCTGCTCACTTTCTAAATCTTGAGCTTCAGTGACCGCAAGCGCTGTCATATTCACCACACGACGCGCTGTCGCTGATGGGGTTAGGATATGTACAGGCTTGTTAGCTCCTAGTAAGATAGGACCGATAGAGGCACTGCTGGTCGCTGTTTTTAGTAGGTTGAAAGCAATATTTGCGGAATCAAGCGTTGGCAAGATAAGCAAGTTCGCTGAGCCTTTTAGGTTGCTTGATGGCAAGTCATTGGCACGGATATGCTCATCAAGTGCCGCATCACCTTGCATTTCACCATCGAAGTCAAAATCGACATTCATCTCTGTCAGCAGCTGATGTACTTTGCGCATTTTTACCGCGCTGGCACGGTCTGAGGTACCGAAGTTTGAATGCGAAACCAACGCCACACGTGGCGTAATATTAAAGCGACGTAACTGATCAGCTGCCAGTACCGTCATTTCAGCCAATTGCTCAGCCGTTGGGTCTTCATGGATATAAGTATCGGCAATAAAGATATTACGATCTTGCATCAAGACAGCATTCATCGCATAAAAATCACTGACGCCTTCTTTTTTACCGATGACTCGGCTGACGTATTTTAAATGCAGATGATAGTAGCTAAAAGTACCACAAATCATGCCATCAGCATCACCGTTTTCAACCAGTAGGGCACCGATTAAAGAAGTCTTACGGCGGACATCACGGCGCGCAAGCTCAATACTGACACCATTACGTTTATTTTTCTCGTAGTAGCCTTGCCAGTAGTCTTTATAGCGTGGATCATCGTCTTGATTAATAATGGTGATGTTTTCGCCATCTTTTAGACGCAGCGCCAATCTTTCAATGTTCTTTTCAATGATGGCAGGGCGACCAACCAAGATTGGATGCGCCAATTGCTCATCAACGACCACTTGTACGGCAAGCAGTACGTTGCGGTCTTCGCCTTCACAGTAAACAATGCGTTTAGGATCGGCTTTCGCGCGGGCAAAGATAGGCTTCATCACGAACGCTGAGTTATAAACAAACTCAGACAAGCGTTGACGATAGGCTTTCATATCAGAGATAGGCAGGGTTGCTACGCCAGAATCCATCGCCGCTTTGGCAACCGCAGAGGCGATTTCGATGATTAGGTTTGGCTCAAGAGGGCCTGGGATAAGGTAATCACGGCCAAAGCTTGGCGTACTCTCAACGTTTTTCACGTTATTCATTGGTGTCGCTTCAACATGCGCCATAGCCGCGATGGCTTTTACGCAAGCGATTTTCATCTCTTCATTAACCGCTGTCGCCCCAACGTCAAGTGCACCGCGGAAGATATAAGGGAAGCATAGCGCGTTGTTTACTTGGTTTGGATAATCTGAGCGACCGGTTGCCATGATAACGTCTGGACGTACGGCGTGCGCCACTTCTGGCATGATTTCAGGCGTTGGGTTGGCAAGGGCAAAGACGATTGGGTCTTTTGCCATACGGCGCACCATGTCTTCAGTTAAGGTGCCAGGCATTGATAGGCCTAAGAACATATCGACATCATCCATCACTTCTTCGATGGTAGTGGCGGTAGTATTGCGCGCATAACGCTGCTTGGTTTCATCAAGGTTTTCACGGCTGGTGGTAATGATACCGCGTGAATCTGATACAAAGATATTGTTTTTATCTACGCCAAGCGCACAAATGATATCCAAGCAAGATATAGCTGCCGCACCTGCGCCAGAGCAGACCACTTTAATCTCTTCGATTTTTTTGCCAGTGATAAGTAAAGCGTTTAGCATCGCTGCGGCAACAATGATTGAGGTACCGTGCTGGTCATCATGGAATACCGGAATGTTCATGCGCTCACGCAATTCGCGCTCGATTTTGAAACATTCTGGGGCTTTGATGTCTTCAAGGTTAATACCACCAAAAGTAGGCTCAAGCGAGGCGACGGCTTCGATGAACTTATCTGGATCATTTTGGGCAATTTCAATATCAAAAACGTCAATACCAGCAAATTTTTTGAATAAAACCCCTTTACCTTCCATGACAGGTTTAGAGGCCAATGGACCAATATCCCCTAAACCAAGCACCGCAGTACCGTTGGTTATCACGCCAACCAAGTTGCTACGAGCAGTATATTTAGCCGCTAACGCTGGATCTCTTTGAATCTCAAGACAAGGTATCGCAACCCCTGGAGAGTAAGCAAGTGCCAAATCACGTTGGTTGGCCAGTTGCTTGATAGGCGTAACTGAGATTTTACCGGGGCGCGGAAACTCATGGTAGTGTAAGGCAGATTGTTCAAACTGCTCTTTTTCCGTAGTAGGGGTGTCCATATTCAAAGTGATATCGTCATTCATAATAATTGCCATGGTTGGAATAATTGGAATAAAGTAAATGGTGATAAAAACCAATGTCTATGCTTCATTATCATGACTATGATAATGAAGCCACATTTATACTAAAAAGGTCGTGCTCGGCGACTAGACATCAGCGTAAAAACAGCAATCTCACAGGAAGCGTTATTCTAGCACTATTGGTATTTCACTGCCTAGTCAAGTCATCTCAATTAGGTGAATAATATAATAAAATGATATTCGTTATTTCGCTGTTTGATAATGGCAAAAAACGCCCCTCGATATCAACCATAATTGCCTAATGTTTCAAAACATTACAGAATAGCAGCTTGTCCGTATTCTCTTACGAAGAACAGCTGATTGGCATTTGCGGCGCATGTGGCGCGGGCGGCATGGTATCGAGCTCAGTGGCGATGTCTTGGACGTTGTAAGGATTGGCAAGTAAGTCAAAGACTCGATTTAACTCTTCAAATTGGCCTTGTTCCGCCACCGTAATCGCCCGCTGTGCCACACTATTACGTAGTACATAAACCGGATTATTGCTATGCATTTGTTTAATAGAGGCTTCGCTAGATAACGGCTCTAGCGCTGCTAAATACCTTGTTGACCATTGTTGCCAAACGTGCTGTGCCTCATTATTAAACTCAGCAGTCATTTTTGCCAGCAATTCTTGCTCATACGGATATTCATTTGGCGCGACCAAACCCAATAGCGCGCGGAAACTGTTGCTATAGTCGAGCAAATTATTCTCTAACAAGGTTAACCACTCAAAAGCGAGAGCCAAACTTTCTTTACTATGCGGTAGCCCAAGCTTACGGCAGAGGCCTTGCTGATAATGCTGCATAAAGGTCGCTTCATACGGCGCTAGGCAATCAGCCAAGGTATCGCGTGTTACGCCGTCCAAGCGCATAAAATGAGGTAGCCAAATATTTAAGTTCCAATGACCGATAGCAGGTTGGTTTTGATAGGCATAACGTCCAGTATGATCAGAATGATTGTTAATCCAGGCAGGGTTAAAGCGTTCCATAAAACCAAACGGCCCAAAGTCTAAGGTACTGCCCGTAATCGATAGGTTGTCAGTATTCATCACCCCATGGGCAAAGCCAATCAATTGCCAATCGGCAATCATACGTGCGGTTCGCTCAACCACCGCTTGTAAAAATGCTAAGACAGGCGCTTCACTATCACGGCATTCTGGATAGTATATATCAATCATATAGTCGGTAAACTCGCCAAGTAAGTCGGGTGCAAAGCTTGCAATCCACTCAACATGACCGAGGCGAATATGACTGTCAGCAACGCGCATCAATGCCGCGCCTGCTTCCATACGCTCACGGCGGACACGTGTATCAGACACCACAAAGCCCAAGGCGTTAGACGAAGGGATGCCAAGCTGCGTCAGCGCATGACCGCATAAATACTCGCGAATGGTACTGCGTAATACCGCGCGCCCATCGCCCATGCGTGAGTAGGGGGTCAGACCAATGCCCTTTAAATGTAAATCTTGTAATTTATCATTATTATCGAGCACTTGCGCCATGAGTAAACCGCGCCCATCGCCCAATTGTCCGGCCCACTGTCCGAACTGGTGACCAGCATAGGCCATGGACAGCGGTCGAAACTCAGCTGGCACGTATTGACCCCCTAATATTTCAACCCAACGCGCCATCAGCTCATCGTCATCGAGCCAGCCTAATTGCTTGGCAACTTCGGTGTTAAAGTGACCAGCGCGCGGATTATCAAGCGGTGTCGGCTGCTGTTCATGATAAAGGCGAGTATCTAATGTGACGTAAGTATTTTGATAGCGCATAGGTGCGTTCCAATATAAAGGTATGTATTTTTAATATAAAAACTTAAGGTTAAAAGCGAGTAATGAAAGCGTGTAAAGAGAGTAATATACTTACTATAGCATAGCCTTAATAATGCCGCGTTTCACTCTGTCCATCTCTTGTAATTGCTGTATAAACAATGAGTGAGCAAAAATAATAAGTGCGTAAACGAGCAGCGCACAACTCATGGCTGAAAAAAACCCCCTATCTTTACAGATAGAGGGCAGGAGAAACGTACAATAAAAACTAAGATAATAAATCTATAAACGCTTATGCCGCTTTTGGACTTTGACCGATAGAGCGAAACGCCGTTTTTAGATTGCTGTTATGCGCCAGTATCTTTTGCTCAACTTTGGCATAGTCGTGCTTTAGCATCTCTTCAACTTCATGCAGGCGATCGGCAAACTCGGTCTTTTTTAGCTCAATAGTTTTGGCTTTTAGCGCTTTCCATTCTTCGACCGTTTGCGTAAAGGCTTCATATTCAAACTTGATACGATCTTGGAAACTCTTCATCGCATGTGGAATATCTAGACCGTTCGCAGTAACACTATCAATCTGCTGTTGAGCCTTTTTGAACTGCATTTGCACTTCAGCATGCTTAATGGTGGTGTCGTCAACCGTGCGTAATTCACTGGTTAGCCCAAGTTTAGATAAGCCCAAGATAAGCCATTTAGTTGGATCATATTGCCACCATTTCACGCCATTACGATAGTCGTATTGGAAGAAGTGATGATAGTTATGATAACCCTCACCCCACGTAAAGATAGCAAGGAAAAAGTTATCGCGAGCACTATTGGTATCCGTATAAGGACGCGTACCAAACATGTGGCATAGCGAGTTAATAAAGAAGGTAAAGTGGTGGGTCAGTACCAAGCGCAGTAGACCTGCCAATACAAGCGTGCCCCAAACGTCACCTATTAACCAACCAATTGCCGCAACCATCGCAACATTGGTAGCCAGTACCCATAAACCATAGTATTTATGCTGAATCTGTAGCACTTTATCTTTGGTCAAATCAGGAATGTTTTTATAATCAAAG
Organism: Psychrobacter sp. UBA6291; assembly: GCF_002439405.1. Lineage (NCBI taxonomy): Bacteria > Pseudomonadati > Pseudomonadota > Gammaproteobacteria > Moraxellales > Moraxellaceae > Psychrobacter > Psychrobacter sp. UBA6291. The sequence continues at coordinate 8,036 of NZ_DJUD01000020.1, forward strand.
CGACCACTAGGATAATTGCGTAACATCCAACCGATATGACTGAACCAAAAACCACGCCTTGCTGAATAAGGATCTTCCATGCGGTCATCAACATGACGATGATGCGTACGGTGGCCCGATACCCAGTCAAAAGCAGAGCCTTGAACCGCAAGGGTTGAGCCAAGTAATAGGAAGTTTTTTACCAAAGGATGGGCTTTATAAGCGCGATGCGACAATAGGCGGTGATAGCCTGCAGTGATACTAATACCGGTCCACACCATAAAGGCACCAAATACACCCCAAACCGGCGCACTAACTTGATGGGTCAGTAAATACCATGGCGTAATGACGGCAGCAGCAATAGGCGTTGCAATCAGAAAAATCGCTGGAACCAAGTTGATTGGCGACTTTTGAAATTCAAGCTCAAGCGGATCGATACCCTCATAGTTAGCGACTGCATTGGCATCTTTATAACCGCTCGTCGTCGCAAACTGCGTATCGGCAGCCTCATCAGTTTTGCTTTTGCCAGTATCAAGCCACGTCTTCACGCGCAGCGCCTGAGTACCAGCATGCTGTATAAGCGTATCACCCGACTTCATGGCGAAACGCAAGCCCTTAAGTGGTAAGCCTATTACTTTTTTAGCAATCATGTAATATTCCTAATGATATTAATTTCAGCCTCCATATTACCCTAAAAGACCAGTAAAGTGAACAGTTATACACTAGAAAAATATTGCTAAATAACAATAACTTGTAGGAGTTATGGTAGCGATTAACCCAAATAATCCCTTACTTATCAGCAGTTAAGTGAAAGTGTAAGCAAAAAGATAAATATGTGTGCGATAAAAATGTATAAACGACTATCGAGCCAATTAATTAGCTGGCTTTTTTAAGCCATTTTCAAGCAAGTTTTTTGAAATATGACAAAAAGATAGGTAAGAAGTTCACTTACTTAGCGCGTGAGAAAATAGGTTGGATAATCGGTGATGATGACGTCGACTTGCCACGTAATAAGTTGTTTAATCGTTTCGCTATCATTGACGGTCCACGCGCTGACTGGCAGGTGATAACGATGACAGTGCTTAATGACTGCTTGAGTCAGCAATAGATAGTGAATACCTAGCTGGACGCAGCCAAGTTGCAGGGCAGTTTGCGGTGCGCTTAGCAAAGTTTTAGGGGTGCGAATCAGTAAGCCACGCGGAATGTGTTGTAAGGTTTTATTGCGTTGCAGCCTTGCGTGTAATTCGACATCGAAGCTGGTCAGCGCTATAGGCAAGCTGGCAAGCGGACTATCGATTAAATCGTGCATTAACGCCTTGATTAGTTTACTGTAAACGGTGCGCTGATGCGTCTTAATTTCTAGCTCAATATAGCCAAAACCTGTTAGTACAGAGGCTATTTCGGCTAAGGGCGTAATCTGATGACCGGACTGCAAATAGCGCCCAATCTCGGCAAGACTCAACTGGTCAATGCAGGATTGTTGGGCGCACATGCGTAGTAAATTATCATCATGAAAGACCAGCAAGTGACCATCGGCGCTTAATTGCACATCAAATTCAACGCCTATCAAACCCGCGCTTTGTAGGTTTTGCGCCACTTTAAAGCCTGCTAAGGTGTTTTCTAGCGCTTCACCGCGTGCGCCGCGATGGCCCAATAAAAGGGTATTTTTAAAATTTATCATTATTAATAGCTATCAAAAATTCTTATCGCTATCATATCGTCTCTGCAAAATGGGGTCTAATAAAATATTTATCTGAGAACAGAAGCATTACTTAGATAGTGTAGTTATGAGTTGCAGCCACGACATAAAATATGTCTTTGTAGCTTTTTTGCAACCAAAGCAAGGTTTTGTACACAATGTTGGACGTTATTTGTATATCAATAGGCTACACTGATGACCATTTAAATCAAACGCCGTATAATAACGTGGTTTTCAAAAATTGCATGGCAATCTTTACTATACCGTCGTTACCATTTAAATGTCATGATGCGCGTGTAAGTTTTTGAATGTTAAAACACTGGCCGTCATTGGCGGTACGAATCAGGAAATTGGAGCAAAAAAAGATGAGCGTAGCAAATAAGAGTTTGAGCAAGTGGTATAAGGTTGCTGGTATTGGTATCGCCTGTAGTTTGGTACTTACAGGCTGTAACCGCTCAGAAAAAGAAGAGACCACAGAAACTGCCGAGCTAACCGAAGAGGCCGCCACTAACGAAAACGCTGCTGCTACAGCGGTAAGTTGTGATGATCCAATGGTACAAGATCGCCTCAAATCAGCCTTAAAAAATACGCTCAATCAACAAGCGCAAACCTTGGCAGCAAGTTACGCTAACGATGCTGAAATTGCTTTAAATGGTGGCGTTGTCAGTGGTAAAACCAATGGTATCGTCATCGATGTACAAAACGCTGCGGTATTACAAGCTACAAATGATAATGGTATGACTACCTGTCAGGCGAGTGTCAGCATGACTCTGCCAAGTGAAGACTTATACCAAGCCAGCCAGCTGCAATCCGCTAACAATCAGCCAAGCTTACAATCACGCCTAGCCAATGATAATATCCGTATCAATAATAACATGCTCGTTGACGATGCCTTTACGTATGTTGTTGGTACCCAAGGCGGTCAAGTACGTACGCGTATCGCTGGACAGCCAGCACTGCTGACCGTGGTATCAGAAGTAGTGGCAGGCTCAGCCTTTCAGACAGCGCTAGAAGAGCAGCGTGCCGCGCAAGCAGCCGAACGCCGCCGTCAAGCGGCACAAAACAATACCGAAAACCAAACTCGCCAACCAAGACCGGTAACGCCAGCGGCCCCTGTACGTCCAGCTGAGCCAGCTACGCCACCGACTGTCAATCAAAATAGCAGCAGTCAAAACAGTAGCCAGAACACGAGTAATCAGGATAATCAAAGCAATAACCAAGCTGCCCCAACGCCTAGTACTACAGCGCCTGCGACTCCAGCTGCACCTAAGTCAGTCCCTAAAGATGACAGTATCGATATGGTGATTATCGAAGATAAAGACGCGACTTATTAATTATTTATAAGAAGTCAGTTTCTATTGTTTAAGCCTAGCGTTTGAAATTTAAAAGCCCGCAACTATCGTAAGTCGCGGGCTTTTTGCTTGAATGGATTTTTAGCGGTTAATTTTTAGCAGTCAGTAAAAGCTAAACTATTTATTCTCAGCGAATTTTTGTAATACTTGACTGTCCCATAGCACTTCAGAAACTTGCTCAGGGTCGGTGCAAAAACGCGCAGCGACAAACAGCCAATCAGACAAGCGATTGATAAAGCTAACTGCCGTTGGACGAATGGCCTCGGAGCGCTGCTGCTGCAATAGCACCGCTTGACGCTCAGCACGGCGACAGACGGTACGTGCCACATGCAATTGACTGACCAACACTGAACCTGTCGGTAGGATAAAATCTTTTAGCGCCGGCAAGGTGCTATTCATCGCGTCAATCTGTTGCTCTAACCATGCAATGTGCGCGCTATTCACGCCTTCATATTCTGGCATGGCAAGCTCGCCACCAATATTAAATAGCAGATGCTGAATAATCACTAAGGCTTGGGCAAAGTCGGCTTCTTTTGTCGCGTCAGTCGAGTTTTGCGTCAACTGCGCGCGTACCAAACCAATATGTGAGTTAAGCTCGTCGACATCACCCATGACGCTAAATAGATTGTCCGCTTTACTCACGCGGCTGCCATCTGCCATGCCTGTGGTACCGTCATCGCCAGTACGTGTATATATTTTGCTTAAACGATTGCCCATGTTTTATCCTTAAAGGTTAGTGTTTATTAAAAAGTCAGTATTTTTTAGCATTGCGAATGTTAGTTATGCGCTCATTGTAGTATTTTACGAGCATTTTCGCTAAGATAATGGGTTAAGTTTTATATCGCTGTTTCCCTTAAAATGATAATGACGCTAAATATTGTTATAAATAAGCGTTTTCATTATCTAAGTGTGCAGTAAGAATATTTTCGTTTCACTCTTATTTTTTTTATCAAAAGGCTTTTTTACTATGACCACACCTCTTGCAGACGCGATGTCTCAGCTTGCCATTTATGACTCACTTAACGGACGCAAGCAGGTATTTAAGCCGCTGGTTGCGGGTAAAGTCGGCATATATGTGTGCGGAATGACGGTCTATGATTATTGTCATATCGGTCATGCGCGAGTGGTGGTTGCTTTTGATATGGCGGTGCGTTGGCTTAAGCAATTGGGCTATGAGGTTAATTATGTGCGGAATATCACCGATATAGATGACAAAATCATCGCTCGCGCAGCCGAAAACGGCGAAGAGATTGGCGCATTAACACAGCGTTTTATCACAGCGATGCATGAAGATTTTGCGGCCCTTGGCTGCTTAGCACCCGATGCTGAGCCACGCGCGACCGATTATATCGACGAGATGCAGCAGATGATTGGCAATTTGGTCAGTAATGATTACGCTTACGCTGGCGATAATGGCGATGTCTATTATGCGGTCGATAGCTTCCCTGATTATGGCAAATTATCCAAGCGCAATTTGGACGATATGCAAGCGGGCTCGCGCGTCGATGTCGAAAATGACAAGCGCAATCCGTTTGACTTTGTCCTGTGGAAAGCGGCGAAACCTGGTGAGCCACAATGGGCATCGCCGTGGGGCCAAGGACGTCCGGGCTGGCATATCGAATGCTCGGCGATGTCAACCAAATGCCTTGGTGATACTTTTGATATTCACGGCGGCGGTCATGATTTACAGTTTCCGCATCATGAAAACGAGATAGCACAATCGGAAGCGGCGACGGGCTGCGAATACGCACGTAATTGGATGCACGTTGGTTTTATCAATGTCGATGGCGAAAAGATGTCCAAATCGCTAAATAACTTCTTTACCATTCGCGATGTGATTGCCAAGTATCATTCTGAAACGGTGCGCTTTTTCTTGTTATCGAGTCACTATCGCAGCCAAGTCAACTTCTCAGACAAAGCCTTAGATGAAGCGCACAATAGCCTAAGCAGATTGTATCAAGCATTAAAAGCGGCTGAACAGCAAAAAGGACAAGCACTCATTATCGATGATGCGCTCACCAACTCTGCTTATGATAGCGCGGCAGGACAAGACTTTATCAAAGCCATGAATGATGATTTTAATAGCTCAACGGCAATCAGCGTATTATTTGGGCTGGCACGTGATATTAATAAAGCGATTAAAGGTGAAGAGGTAGAGCTTGCATGGCAATTGGCGCAGCAGCTGAAAGCCTTGGCGCAGACGCTAAATATATTGCAGCTGCCGGTACAGCAGTTTTTGCAAGCGGTCGTGGGTGAGGCGCAAGAAGGCGGTTTGTCCGATGACGCTATCGATGGATTAATCACCGAGCGTGCCGATGCCAAAACCAACAAAAACTTTGTCCGTGCTGATGAGATACGTGAGCAGTTAAAAGAGGCGGGAATTGAGCTTGAAGACAGCCGTGCGGGTACGACTTGGCGCCGTGCTTAAATCGTATTCTTGCTATAAGCAATTGTATCAATTAACATTTTACCCTCAAATTAAGTCAGCTTTATGCTGGCTTTTTTTGGTTCAGTGCATTAGCTTTATCTTATATTCAAAATTAATGCTTAACTCTACTAAATCATTTCATTAATCAGCCTAGAACCTTAACGTATGAAACATTCCTCTCAGTCTTTGATGGCTAAAAATACCCAAGCTCCGTATATGGGCAATAGGGGCGACGCTGGTGTTTCTGGTTGTAAGAGTCTAGATACTATTAAAGGTAGGCAGAAATTAACCGTGAGGCATTTGAACATACGTCATTTTATTTTCAGTATTTCCGTTATTATCCTAAGTATTGTCTATCTGCCAGCTTATGCGGCTAGTCATTCAGCGAATGAAAATTCAACGATCAACAATCAAAACGAAACACCTGCGCCAATCAGCGAGGCGCCAGAAAACATTGTTGACTATGCATCGCAACGGATCGATAAGATCAAAAAAGAGGGCGTCAGTGTCTCTGCGCTTGCCGAAGAGGTCATTAGTCCGTTTGAGAAAAAAACCGAACAGCAAGCGGGGGTATTACAGGGTGATTCCGGTCTGACTGGCGACTATAACGAAAGTTATTATGCCTTAAATAAGCTCAATGTCGGCTTGCCGCCACTATCTGAGCCACCGAATTTATCGACACCACTGGCAACACTAGAGTTTTTTCAATCGGCAGTTATCAAGCAGCAATATGATTTGGCTGCTTATGCGCTCAATATGAACTTGATTGACGAGGAGTTGCAGCGTAATCAAGCAATAGAGCTTGCCAAACAGCTCGATTTTTTATTGATGGAAAAAAAGCTGTATGCGTTTGATAAGTTGCCCGACCGTCCTGATGGTTTGATAGAACCGCCGCTTGGTAGCAATAATAGTATCCAAGGCATCCCTCGGCGCTCAATCCAGTTGGGTTATATCGACTATCGTGATCGCCGTGTGCCGCTGCATCTTGAGCGCGTACGTATCGATGACAGCCCGCCTTTTTGGGTGTTTTCTGCGCAAACGGTCGCCAATATCAATAAGCTGTATGAGCAATATCAGCCTGCCAAGTTTGAGCGTTATTTGCCCGACTGGACCAAATTAAAAGTCTTTGGCATTGCCATTTGGGAATTCATCGCGTTATTTTTATTCTTTTCTTTTACCATGGGCGCCGGTTGGTTGCTCAGTAAAGCGGCTGGTAAACTGCTCAATTGGTACGTTTTAGACAAAGAGGGCAATCGGCTCGCTACCATTCATCATAACGGAGTCGAAGACTTGGTCAATAAGCTGACCGTGCCTTTGACGTTTACCATCAGTTTTTCCGCGGTTTATACCTTGGTATCGGGCGGTTTTCCTTACTTAGATGCGCTTGCCTCATCGACACGCCCCATTATTTGGATTGGGCTGGTGCTAAGCGCCATGTGGCTGGGTACACGCGCCATTAATTTCTTTGCCAATCGTTATAAAGATTTGCAAATCGAGAATTTGAGCGAAGAGCAGTTTGATAAAGGCCGCAGTCGCCGCACCTATGTGTCTATTTTTCGCCGCGTCTTTATCTTTGTGATGATTTTAGGCGGTATTTGGATAGGTCTGAGTGAGTTCACCAATATTGATGGTTTGGGTAAAACATTACTCACCTCGGCAGGGATTGCGGGTGCGGTGATAGGTATTGCCGCCCAGCCTATCTTGGGTAATATCATCGCAGGCATGCAAGTCGCCATTACGCAGCCCGTGCGTATCGGTGATACGGTGATGATGGAAGGCGAGTGGTGCACGATTGAGGATTTGGGTTATACCTATGCGGTACTAAAAACCTGGGATGAGCGCCGTTTGATTGTGCCGATGCGGCATTTTATCACTGAGATTGTAGAAAACTGGTCACATACCGAGTCGCATCAAATCTCAGTGATTTATTTATATGTCGATTATGGCGCCAATATCGAAGCGATACGACAAAAATATATTGAGCTGGTCAAAGACAGTGAGCTATGGGATAGTGACACCGAGCCTGAGATGTATACGGTATCGGTAACAGAGACCACTATCAAGCTGCGCTGTAGCCAAGCGTCCGATAGTCCACTCAATGCTTGGTTACTTGAATGTGAAGTACGCGAGCAAATGCTAAGCTACTTATATAGCGAACAAAAGGATTATCTACCAGCGGAACGTTTTATCGTTAAAACAGAAACATAGTAACGATGTAAGAGCATGGCAAAATAAAGGCATCATCTAGCAAAATAAGCTGACAAATATGTTATGCGAAGGCTTGCTTTATTTGTTATAATATGGCGTTATTTTTAAGGGATAATTCAGTTATTAAGCGTCGGGTAATCAGATGTTAGAAGGTTTAGAAGCGCGATATTAGCAACTCTACTTTCCTAAGCATTTTATTACCGCTGATAAACAGATAACATGCCGAGTGATATCCGTATTTAAGGTTTGTTCCTCATGGTTTTTTCACAATTCTAGCCGCTTTATTTTGGCGTATTGATTTTGATAAAGCTTTTGTTTATCGACGTGATACTGCATTGCCCACCCATCAAAATAACCACCACTAGGGGTCTGTATGTTGCGAATTGTCGATGAAGCCTTAACCTTTGATGACGTTTTATTATTACCAGCTTATTCTGAAATCCTACCAAAAGCTGCTGATTTAACGACCCGCCTAACCAAAAATATCACTTTAAACTTACCGATGATTTCGGCTGCGATGGATACCGTCACTGAATCTGAGATGGCCATCACTATGGCGCAGCTTGGTGGTTTGGGTATTTTGCACAAAAGCATGGATATCGATAAGCAGGCCATGCAAGTACGTCGCGTGAAAAAATTCGAAGCGGGTACAGTTGTCGATCCTATTACCGTGCACCCAGAGATGACCATCGGTGAGCTGTTAAGATTGACTCAAGATAACAATATCTCAGGGGTACCTGTGGTTGAGAAGGGTACCGATAAAGTCATCGGTATCGTAACTCATCGTGATTGGCGTTTTGAGACCAACTTATCATTACCTGTCAGCCATATCATGACGCCAAAAGATCAGCTAGTTACTGTTAAAGAAGGTGAAAGTAACGAGAATATCAAAAAACTTCTTCACGAGCACCGTATCGAAAAAGTGATTGTGATTAATGATGATTTTCGTTTGCGTGGTCTGATTACGGTCAATGATTTCTCTAAAGCAGAAAATAACCCTAATGCTTGTAAAGATGAGCAGGGTCGCCTGCGCGTTGGTGCGGCTGTCGGTACTGGCGCTGATACCCAAGCCCGTGTTGAAGCTTTGATTGCCGCTGATGTCGATATCATCGTTGTCGATACCGCGCATGGTCACTCAAAAGGCGTGATTGATAAAGTTTCTTGGATTAAAAAGCACTATCCAAACGTTCAGGTTATCGGCGGTAATATTGCCACAGGTGATGCCGCTAAAGCATTACGTGATGCTGGTGCAGACGCGGTAAAAGTAGGTATTGGCCCTGGGTCTATCTGTACCACGCGTATTATTGCGGGTGTTGGTATGCCGCAAATCTCGGCAATCGATAGTGTCGCAAGCGCACTACAAGACAGTATTCCACTGATTGCTGATGGCGGTATCCGCTATTCAGGCGATATGGCAAAAGCCATTGCTGCTGGCGCGTCGTGCATCATGGTTGGTTCACTAATGGCGGGTACCGAAGAAGCGCCAGGTGAGGTTGAGCTGTTCCAAGGCCGTTACTATAAAGCCTATCGCGGTATGGGTAGCTTGGGTGCGATGTCAGGTCAAAACGGCTCATCAGATCGCTATTTCCAAGATGCCAAAGACGGCGTAGAAAAACTGGTACCAGAAGGTATCGAAGGCCGCGTACCTTATAAAGGCCCAGTTTCTGGTATTGTCAATCAGATGATGGGTGGCCTACGTTCATCGATGGGTTATACTGGTTGTGCGACCATTGAAGAGATGCGTACTAAGCCGCAGTTTGTCAAAGTCACTTCAGCGGGTATGAAAGAGTCTCATGTCCATGATGTGCAGATTACCAAAGAAGCGCCTAACTATCGCGTTGATTGATCATCTCTTAACGTTAGTGAGATGTAGGTTATCGGCTCTGTAGCGTTGCCGTGACACCAAGATACAAACAGCCAACAATGCTTTATTATTGTTGGCTGTTTTTTTTGTAAAATACAACATTAAACTCTTCTATCTATAACTTAGACGCCTTTTTATTATTTAGACGCCTTGTCTCGGTTTAAGGCTTATACTTGATGTATTTTAAAAACACTTCGCTAATGCTGGAGTGGGTTTTTAGTAGCCTTAAAAAGGATAAGGCGCATAGAAAGAGAGCAAAAAAAGAAAATTTATAGCAGCAGACAGTTTTAAAAGGGTTTCTACAAAAGCGATTGTCTATCAATTAGCTTCTTTTAAACCAATGACAGTCTGCGCGCCCGTTTGATTTTTTACTTTATAAAATTGAGGAACAATAATAATGAGTTACTTTGGCACTGATGGTATTCGCGGCAAATTTGGTGAGTTACCGATTACCCCTGATTTTATTTTGAAGTTAGGTTATGTGACGGGGCTGGTGCTGATAGAAAATAATAATAATCCTGTGCGCAAACCCAGTGTGGTGATAGGTAAAGACACGCGTCTGTCCGGCTATGTGATTGAAGGGGCGCTGCAGGCGGGCTTTAATGCGGCTGGGGTTGACGTCCATATGCTAGGGCCGCTACCGACGCCTGCTATCGCGCATTTGACCCGCAGTTTTAACGCCGATGCTGGTGTGGTGATTTCTGCTTCGCACAATCCTTATTTTGATAATGGCATCAAGTTCTTCTCAGGTGATGGCAAAAAACTGACCGATGAGATGCAAAGCGCAATTAACGATAAATTGACCGCAATTATGGATGCCTCAAATTCCGATAATAGTGCCATCATGCCAATCCTCGATCCGGCGCGACTGGGCAAAAACAATCGTATTAATGATGCGAAAGGGCGCTATATCGAATTTTGCAAAGGCAGCTTTCCTTATCAATATGACTTAGACCATTTAACCGTCGTCGTCGACTGTGCCAATGGTGCAGGTTATAGCGTTGCGCCGCGTGTCATGCGTGAGCTTGGCGCCAATGTTATCGCAATTAATAATAAACCTGATGGCATTAATATCAATGCCAATTGCGGCTCAACCCATCCTGAAAATCTGCAAAAAGCGGTACTTGAATACGAGGCTGATGTTGGTATTGCTTTAGATGGCGATGGTGACCGTATCGTGATGGTCGATGAAGCCGGTGAGCTAGTCGATGGCGATGGTATTTTGTATGTACTGGCTACCCAAAGTCAAACCAAAGCCGAAGGTGTCGTGGGTACTTTGATGAGTAACATGGGCTTAGAGTTGGCGTTAAAAGACGCTAATATCGCGTTTACCCGTGCAAAAGTTGGCGACCGCTATGTCATGCAAGAGCTTGAAGCCAATGGTTGGATACTAGGCGGTGAGCCATCTGGTCATATTTTATGCTTGGATAAAAGTCGCACGGGTGATGCCATTATCGCAGGTTTGCAGGTGCTCGCAGTGATGCAAGCACGCGGTAAGGCACTTAGCGATTTGACCGAAGGTTTTGAAGTATTACCACAAAAACTGGTCAATGTACGCTTATCGCAAATGCAAGATCCGTTTGAGCATGAAGAGCTTGTCGCAGCTTTTGATAAAGCGCGCGCTACCTTAGAAGGTCGCGGGCGCCTGCTTATCCGTCAGTCAGGTACAGAGCCGATGATTCGGGTCATGGTTGAGTCAGACGATGAGATAGAATGCGATGTGATGGCCAATGATTTGGCCGATAAAATCAAAACGGTTTTAGGCTAAACGTCTTGGTTAAATAGACTTATATTAATATTCGAAAGTTAGCGAGAAACAAACATGAGTATGGATTTTACCGATCAGCGCCTATCGTATGAGAAAGGGCAACTCGACCAGCAGTCAGTACCAGACTCACCATTTGAGCTGCTACATGCATGGATGAATGAAGCGATAGCAGAAGAGGTGCAAGAACCTTATGCGATGAGTTTAGCGACGTGCGGCGCAGACAATAAGCCCAGCGTGCGTATCGTTTTGCTGCGCGAAATTACTGACGCAGGCATCGTGTTTTATACCAATTACGAAAGCGCCAAGGGCCAAGATATCGCCGAAAATCCCAATGCCGAAGCGCTGTTTTTTTGGCATAAGCTTGAGCGTCAAATCCGTATCAGCGGCAATATTGCTAAAATAGACGCTACTAAATCAGCGGCTTATTTCCAAAAACGTCCGCATGATAGTCAAGTGGGCGCGTGGGTTAGCCAGCCACAAAGTGGTGAAGTTGCCAATCGCGAGGTCATGGAGCAAACGTTTGAGCAGTTGCAAAATCATTATCCAGCAGACAGTCAAGTGCCAACCCCTGAGTTTTGGGGTGGCTATGAGATTACGATTGAGAGCATCGAGTTTTGGCAAGGCCGTGCCAATCGTATGCATGACCGCATTGTTTATACGCAAGACAAGAGTGGCACGGGCGACGCGGCAAAATGGACAACCAAACGTTTGTTACCCTAAGCTTGATCGTTTTAATGACAATCTATTACAAATAAAGAAGCCTCTTTAAATCTGGTTTGACAGTTGTTTAAAGAGGCTTTTTTTTGCGCTGTTTTTTAGTCTAATTTCTTGCATTAACTTTTTGCTTTGGTATCGACATTCACTGACACTGACATACCTGGACGTAACTGCGCAAGGTTAGGCTGGTTTTGGGCCAAGTCAATTCTAACGGGAACGCGCTGAGCAATTTTGATATAGTTACCCGTCGCAGGATTGGCCGCGCCGGCACTAAATTCGCTGCCCGTTGCAGGCGAGATATTACTGACATGACCGCTAAACTTGGTACCGCCAAGGGCATCGACATGAATGGTGACGGGCTCACCGATACGCATATTGGCCACTTGCGTTTCTTTAAAGTTAGCAATAATCCATACGCCTTTTGGTACGATATACATCAGCTGCGTACCTGCGCTCACGTATTGTCCTTCTTTGACACTGATTTGACTCAGCTGCCCAGATTCTGGTGCGCTAATAACGGTATTGTCTAAATTGACCTGAGCTTGCTTGGCACCGGCTTCTGCGCTCTTAATGTTGGCATCTAAAGATGAGCGGCTACCACTGGTCTTCTCGCTTGCCTCACGAGCCACTTGTAAATTCGCTTCTGCTTGTTGCACGTTGGCCTGCGCTTTTGCAAGTTGTGCTTTGATATGCGCCACTTCTGCCTTTGATACTGCACCGATAGCGTCTAAACCTTGATAGCGCTTCACATCTTCACGCGCACTGTCGACGTTGACTTTAGCACTATATAAGTCCGCCTCGCGTACTTCGATTTGCGCTTGGCTGGTTCCTGTATCCTGCGCATTACTAGCGCGATTGGTCACAGCGATTTCAATGTTTGCCTGCGCTTGTTCAAGCTGCTGCCTAAAAGTACGATCGTCTACTTTGATTAATAAATCACCTTCTTTAACAGTGGCAAAATCCTTAACAGCTACCTCAGTCACGTAGCCGGATACTTGCGGACTGATAATGGTGGTTTGTCCTTTAACAAAAGCATTATTGGTTTGCTGCACCGTTGGAGTAAAGGGCGGCAGCTTCCAAGCGTACAAAATTAATGCCACACCAATCACAATCAAGGCGATTAGTATGCCTAAATTTAAATAAGATTTCTTCTTCGGCGACCAGCCATCGCTGCTAGGAATCGGCTCCTTTGGCGGTATAGGCGGCATGGACGGCTCATCACTGTCAGTAAGATTATCATTAACAATACTCTCGTCATTAACAATACTCTCGTCATTAATGAGCCTGTCGTTAGCCGGCTTATCTATATTGACCGCAGCATTTGGATAATTTGTTGCATCAGGAGCATGAGTGTTGTTGGTTAGTACGTCAGAGGCGGGCTTAGGGTTTTGGTTAAGCTCATCAGATTTTTCTTGACTCATGCCGCGCTCCTAAAGTTTGAATAGTTATCATAAGTTTTTTTTGCATTGGTTAATATGTTAAGTGGCATTTTTAAATGAAGAAAATGCTTTAATTATTCGGGCTATTTTGCTTCGCGCATTTTTGCAATCGCTGCCAATTCTTTAGCCAATGGATTACGTTTATGGTAGCGATGATACAAGTAATTTAGTAATAAAATCAGCGTTGTGATGGAGGCGATAGTTGCCATAAGAAAAAATAAATCAGCATAGGCGGCGACCGTCGCTTGGCGCTGAATACCTTGCAATACTTGTCCCATCGCTGCGACATTTGCTTGATTGGCATCCGTGATTTGGGTAGATAATATACGACCTGCGCCTGCAACTTGTGCCATTAAGGCCGGGTCGCCTAAATTAAACGAGCTGACCATATCGGCGTAGTGTATCTGTGTACGTATGGTGGTAAACGCTTGAATCGCTGCCGCGCCTGCAAGTCCGCCAATGGTCTGCGAGATGCTAAAAATAACCGAAAAACTAATAATGTAAGCAGGGCCGTTAGCGATAGCGCGAAACATCCCCTCAAAAACCATGGGACCCATAAAATAGACGGCAGCAAAGGCAATCATAAATTGACTGACATAAAACATATAAGGGGCAGAATTTAGCGAAATATCTGTATCTAGCCATGCGCCAATAGCGATCAGTGCCACGGCGAAAATGACCGGACGGCGTAAATCCATCGCATTGGTCCTAAAAATACTGATGACCAAGGCCAGAACGCTGGCGGCAAGTATCACCGCATAAAAGGTAATCAACTGATCATTTCCGTAGCCCAAATTGGCCAATAAACCTGCTGCACCGACATTTTGCTCGGATAATAAAATACGCATCACCGCGTCGGTTATCGTAAAAGCGATGATATTGCGGCTACGCATCCAGCGCACTTGTAACATTGGGTTTTTACGGTGCGTTTCAATCCATAAAGCGATGCTAATCGTCACCACCGCGATGATGAGCGGATAGCTCAGCCAAGGCGTCGTCCACCACTGGATACGCCCTTGTACCAAAAAGACTGCTAAGGCTGCAAGACCGCTGGCAAAAAACGCAAAGCTTAAAAAATCCAGTTTTTCGAATACTTTTTCGGTATTGCCAGGTGGTAGCTCTAAGATATTAATCAGGGCAAAGCAAATCAGGGTTGCGAACAGTTAAATAAAACATATAC
>NZ_DJUD01000067.1:0-17706 GCF_002439405.1 Psychrobacter sp. UBA6291
TTTGTATATGTTTTATTTAACTTTTTGCAACCCTAAGACTGTTCCTTATCTTTCATAAAAAAAGGCTTGTTCGCAGCGATACGACAAGCCTCTTTTTATGGTATTTTCAAGGTTTTCAGAATGTATAAGACTGTGGCGGACCTTATACTTAGATATCGTTGAGATATGCTGCATCAAGCGCATAACGGAATCTGGTAAACGAATAATCATATTAGGGTAAGTTAGCAAACCCAAGCTTAGCACACTCTTTCAAAGCACTTACTCTTTGATAATTTAAAAATAGTTCAACTTTAGAAGTTGCAGATTTATAATGCTACTTAAGCATGCGTTAAACCTTTATCAGCTCTTTATAGTCAGTCTTCTAGTTCAGAAAAATCGTATTCACGACGATTATAATAAGGGCTACCACAAACGAGCCGTGCTACTTCCGCCGGGCCTGTTTCGGGTTTGTAATGGAATTCTGGCATAAAACTATCCTATTATGAGTTCATATTAAGATTATTAATAAGCAATTGATCTTCTTAAATTTTTTCAGGCTTATAATCAAACCCTTCTTCATCATAAATCTGATAAGTCACCTCCAACAATGTTTTTAATAGCTCTGATTTGTCAAAATGCCTCACACTCATAACAATAGGCGAGGTTAAAAGCCCGTCCTCGAAAGGAATATAAGTCACTTCCTGACTCCGTAGATGCTCAAGCGTTTTTGGTACAATAGTCAAGCCCTCACCTGCTGCTACTAATCCTAAAGCAATATGCAGCTCACGTACTTCAGTAAAATAGTTTGCTTTTAGATTGCGTGACTCAAAGAGCTCTAAGACAAAATCAATAAAGCTAGGACGAGGTGCCATTGGATATAACAATAAATTTTCATTGGTTAAATCCATTAAACGAATGCTCTTTTGCTTCTCTTGTGCCAAACGATGTTTAACAGGAACAGCTACAACTAAGCTCTCCTCTCTTAATAGTAATCGCCTAATAGAAGCGTCTTCGAATAATAACCTTCCATAACCAACATCTATTTTACCCTCTACCAAGCTTTGTGTTTGCTGCCAAGAGTTTAATTCATATAACTTAATTTCTATATTTGGATAGACCTCTCTGAAGCGCGCAATCACTTTTGGCAATATGCCATATAATATCGACGATACAAAACCTATAGAGAGTGAGTTGTCAAAATTACCCTTACGAAAAGTCATAGCACGCAGATCATCTGATTTTTTTATTATCTGCAGAGCATGATCATAAAAAAACTCGCCAGCTTCAGTAAGTTTTAAAGGGCGATTGTCCCTATCAATGAGCGTGACGCCGATCTCTTCTTCCAACTGTTTTATCTGACGGCTCAGTGGGGGCTGTGAAATAAACAAACGCTCTGCTGCCTTATTAAAACTTTTTTCCTCTGCCACCGCTACAAAGTAGCGTAAATGTCTCAATTCCATTGAATGTTATTCCTTGAGTGACCTATAAGCCTATCGATACCTAAAGAACATAACACGGTGAAGGTTGATTATCAAAATACCCAAAAGGTATCAATATCAGACAAAATAGGTCTTAGACATGTCGTTATCTAATAACTATAGTTCTTATTAAGCATAAGGAAGCATCATCTATTCAATAGGGACTGTCATGATTCGTTCAATTAATACTTTATTGGTACCAATACCTACTATAAGGGCTCATAAGCTCGCTTGTACCGTTATGAACGAACAAGTCTTGGTCTTGGTACACATTCAAACAGAAGATGGCTACGAAGGTTGGGGCGAAGCGACCACCATTGGCGGCCTAAGCTACGCAGAAGAAAGCCCTCATAGCATCAAAACTAATATCGATACCTACTTTACCCCTCTTTTATTAAAAGAGCAGCCGACTAGTCCAGCAAAAGCTATGCAGCTGCTAAGTCTTCATATCAATGGCAACCGCTTTGCAAAGTGTGCCATCGAAACTGCCCTACTTGACATTGAAGGTAAACGCCTAAACCTACCAGTAAGTGAGCTGGTTGGTGGTCGTGTTCGTGACCGTATCGAAGTGGCTTGGACGCTTGCCAGCGGCAATACAGCGACCGATATCGCCGAAGCTAAGCGCATGATTGAGCAAAAGCGCCATCGCATTTTTAAATTAAAAATCGGTAGCAATCCGATTACTGATGATGTGGCCCACGTATTAGCCATAAAAGCAGCCTTGCCTAATTGCCGCATTACCGTTGATGTCAATCAGGCTTGGACAGAACTTGAGGCAATGCAAGGTATTAGCCTATTACAAGCTGGAGGCATTGATTTAATAGAACAACCTATATCAATGCGTAATAAAGCCGCTCTAAAACGTTTAACTGATCGCTTTGATGTGGCGATTATGGCGGATGAAATTGTCCAAGATCCTCAGAATGCCTTTCATTTAGCAGCAGATCATTATGCTGATGTCTTTGCGGTAAAAATTAATCAAGCAGGCGGATTGAGAGCAGCTTGTCTTATTGGACAAATGGCACATCTAGCAGGTATCGAGCTGTATGGCGGCACTATGCTTGAAGGGCCTATCGGTACGGTGGCCTCAGCTCATGTATTCTCAACCTATCCCAGTCTAAATTTTGACACCGAACTGTTTGGTCCGTTGTTATTAACCGAAGACGTTTTAGTACAGCCTCTTGATTATCAAAATTTTGGGTTAAATGTACCTACGGACGCAGGTCTTGGTATCGAAGTAGATAGCGATAAAGTCTATCACTACGCCAAACAAGCAATCAATAATTCACTTAAATCATCGAAGCCGCAATTTGCCACTAATGCTCAAACTGAAATGCTGTAACAGCTAAAAAAATTACCCGTCATCAAATATAAGGAAATAATTATGTTATACCACGTCAGAATGGATGTCTTAATCCCAACAGATATGGACGCCGACAAGGTCAACGAGCTTAAAGCCACCGAAAAAGCGCTGTCACAAAAGCTCCAAGAGCAAGGTAAATGGCGTCATATTTGGCGCATAGCCGGTCAGTACTCTAACTTCAGTATCTTTGATGTTGAGAGTAATGAAGAGCTACATGACATCATGATGTCACTCCCTCTTTATCCATATATGAAAGTTGAGGTCACACCATTGTTGCGTCACCCTTCATCAATTCGTGATGACGACAGTTAGTTATTTTTGATAAGTATTTTTTAAACATTAAACGGTTAGATAATAAGGCTTTTTAGGTCCCTGCTAACCTACCCCCAACAGCAGAAACAACCCGAGTCCCAGGATTAAACCCCAGGCCAAATCAAGGGAGAGTATCATGGAACGTACTCAAATTGGAGTCTGGCAAGCAAATACTTAACGCAATTGGCCGTCACGGCAACTGCTGATAATTGCTAATAAACTTGATACTACAGTAATTGTGGTATCGAGCCATCACTTAACTACATTTTTTATCCGCTAAAAGCACAATTGCAAGGAAGACAGCCATGAGCGAACGTATCAATCTAGTACCTGAGAAATCAGACATCTCTATCGATGGTTTTTTAGAGGAAAACAGTGAAAAGGGGATTTATCGCCTGCATCGTAGCGCCTTCACCAACGAAGAGCTGTTTGAGCTTGAGATGAAATACATCTTTGAGAGCAATTGGGTGTATTTGGCGCATGAAACTCAAGTTCCGGATAACAACGATTATTACACTTCATACATTGGTCGTCAGCCAGTCATTCTTGCTCGAAATAAAGAAGGCGAGCTGCATTGTATGATCAACGCTTGTTCCCACCGCGGCGCGCAGTTATGCCGTCATAAAAAGGGTAATAAAGCCACTTACACTTGCCCATTCCACGGCTGGACTTTTAACAACACAGGCAAGCTGCTTAAAGTAAAAGACCCACGCGGCGCAGGTTATCCTGAGATATTCAACAAAGACGGTTCACACGACCTAAAACAAGTGAAGATAGCCAATTATAAAGGCTTTATCTTTGCCAGCTTAAATGATGACGTCCAGCCTATCGAAGAATGGCTTGGCGGTTCGACTAAAATTCTTGACATGATTGTCAATCAATCTCCAGAAGGTCTAGAAGTACTACGTGGCACCTCGACGTATACCTTTGACGGCAACTGGAAGCTGCAAGCTGAAAACGGCGCTGATGGTTATCACGTTTCAGCCGTGCATTGGAACTACGCTGCGACAACTGCTCGCCGTAAAGAAGAAGCGGCTAAAGAAGACAACATCAAAGCCATGAACGCTGGAAAATGGGGACGTCAAGGTGGCGGTTTCTACTCCTTTGAAAACGGACACATGCTGTTATGGACACAGTGGGAAAACCCACAGGACCGTCCAAACTATGCTTATCGCGATGACTATGTCGCTAAATACGGTGAAGCAATGGCGGACTGGATGATTGGACGCTCACGTAACTTATGCCTATATCCAAACGTCTACATCATGGATCAGTTCAGCTCACAAATTCGTGTGCTCCGCCCTATCGCGGTTGACAAAACTGAAGTCAGTATCTGGTGTATCGCACCAAAAGGCGAAAGCGATGAGGCACGTGCACGCCGTATCCGTCAGTATGAAGATTTCTTTAACGTTACTGGTATGGCAACACCTGATGACTTAGAAGAGTTCCGCTCGTGTCAAGAAGGTTATAACGGTATCAAGCTTGAATGGAATGATATGTGCCGAGGCTCCGAGCACTGGATTCAAGGGGCAGATGAAGGCGCTGCCGCTATTGACCTCAAACCTTTAATGAGTGGTGTTAAGACTGAAGATGAAGGGCTATATACCGTCCAACATCGCTACTGGCATGAAGAAATGAAAAAAGCTCTAGAGCAAGAGCAGCAGCTACACGGTGCTAATAGCGACTAATACATTTTTATTATTACTCTGCTATTTATTGTAGAACTGACAAAAAAATAAGGATATCAATCATGAAAAATGCAACTGTTAACATTGAAGACATTAGACAGTTTCTATACCGTGAAGCGCGTTTATTGGATGAGAAAAAATGGGAAGAATGGCTCACTTATTACGATGAAGACTGCCCTTTCTGGATGCCAAGTTGGGATGATGATGGTCAGCTCATCAGCGACCCACAACGAGAAATCTCGCTGATTTATTATCCGGACCGCCGTGGTCTTGAAGATCGCATCTTCCGCATCGAGACTGAGCGCTCATCAGCGACCATTCCTGATACGCGTACCACGCACAATTTATCGAATATTGAACTACTCGAAGACAATGACGGTATTGTGACGGTGCGTTTCAACTGGATCAACAAGTCCTTTCGTTATCACGAGACCAACACCTATTGGGGTTACTCTCAGTACAAAATAGACATGACTCAAGACCAACCAAAAATTTTGGATAAGTATGTGGTCTTAAAAGACGACTATGTGCATCAAATCATGGACGTCTATCACGTCTAATCATTATTCACTTATTATTTAGCCACTAGCTTTTAATTAATACGTGTTGAAAAGGGATATTTCTCATGGAATATAATATTGCTCTACAGTTCGAAGACGGCGTCACAGGCTTCATCAAATGTGAAGCCGACGAAACGGTCGCTGAAGCCGCTTATCGTCAAAAATTTAATATCCCTGTGGATTGCCTTGATGGTGCTTGCGGTACTTGCCGTTGCCATTGTGAATCTGGCAGCTACGACATGCACCCTGATATGTATATCGAAGACGCCCTTACTGAAGCTGAAGCTGCTGAAGGGTATGTACTCACCTGTCAGATGATTCCAGAAAGCGACTGCGTGATCAAAGTACCAACCTCCTCTGAAGCCTGCAAAGTCGGCAAGTCTGTATTCAAAGGCAAACTACAACAGTTAAATGTACTGTCAGAATCTACCATTCACTTTGGCGTCGAAGTCGACAATCCAGATGCGCTAGTATTTTTGCCAGGCCAGTATGTTAATGTCAGTATTCCTGATTCTAACGAGACACGCTCCTATTCATTTAGCTCTATACCTAGTGCCAATCAGGCCGAATTTGTCGTCCGCAATATTCCTAACGGCAAAATGAGCACCTTTTTATCTGATACTGCGACTATAGGTCAAGAGATTAATTTTGAGGGTCCATTTGGTAGCTTTTACCTGCGCCCTCTAATCCGCCCGACCCTATTTCTAGCAGGTGGTACTGGTATCGCACCTTTTTTATCGATGCTAAAAAGCTTAGAAGTGTCTGGTGCTCATCATCCTGTCAGGATGGTCTACGGCGTCACCAACGACTTTGATCTGATAGAAGTTGAGAAACTAGAAGAAGTCAAACAAAACCACCCTTGGTTTGACTACCGCACCTGTGTCGCCGCTGAAGACAGTAGTCATGAGCGTAAAGGCTATGTTACCAGTCATGTTGATAATGAGTGGCTGAACGATGGTGACGTCGATGTCTACTTGTGTGGTCCGTTAGGGATGGTGGATGCGGTGAGTAATTGGTTAGACAGCAGTAATCTAAAACCGTGCAATTTTTACTATGAAAAATTCACGCCCAGTGAACAATAACATAGCTTAGCCGTATTACTCTACTAGCAAAGCATGAGCAAGATTTTTAGGAGACTGTCATGAGTAAAAGATTTGATAATAAAGTATGTATCGTCACCGGTGCCGCTCAAGGCATCGGACGCGGAGTCGCATTACGCTTAGCAAGTGAAGGCGGAAAAATCGTCATGGCAGACTTTTCTCCATTAGTAGAAGAGGTGCTGGCTGAAATCATCGCTAATGGTGGAGAGGCAATTACCATTCAAGCTGACCTTGAAACCCATCAAGGTGCTAAAGAGGCTGTTGATAAGGCACTTGATAGCTATGGGCGTATCGATATATTGGTCAACAATGTCGGCGGCGCAATATGGATGAAACCTTTTACCAGCTTCTCTGAAGCAGAAATCCAAAAGGAAATCAGCCGCTCATTATTTCCAACATTATGGTGTTGTCATGCTGTTTTACCAACCATGGTCAAACAGCAATCAGGCACTATTGTTAATGTGTCCTCTATCGCTACTCGCGGTATTAACCGCATACCCTATTCGACAGCGAAAGGCGGCGTGAACGCCATGACCGCATCGCTCGCTTTTGAGTATGCAAACGATGGTATACGCGTGAATGCTGTAGCAACTGGCGGTACTGAAGCGCCGCCCAGAAAGATTCCACGTAACGCCAAACCATTAACTGATGATGAAAAATCATGGATGAATGCGGTGGTTGATCAGACCATTGATCGCACCTTTATGAAACGCTACGGCACGATTGATGAGCAAGTCAATGCCATCTTGTTTTTAGCATCCGATGAGTCTTCTTATATTACTGGAAGTACCATTCCTGTGGGCGGTGGCGACGAAGGCTAATAATAAATCTGCCAATTAGTAGCATGCATCTTAATTTGCAACCCCGTAACGAATGCTAATTTGCAAGGAAGCAATATGGCCTCTGTAATCCAAACCTTAAAAAGCGACTGGTCGCTCTCCGCATCGGTTGCAGGGTTCTTAGCGGTTCTTATTTCTTATGCGGGGCCTTTAATTATTTTTTTTCAGGCCGCACAAGCCGCACAAGTATCAGATGCCATGATAGCGTCTTGGATTTGGGGTATCTCCATCGGTGCTGCCATTCCTGGTATATACTTATCCATTAAATATAAAACACCGGTTATTACAGCATGGTCCGCCCCTGGTACCGCTTTACTGGTTACCCTATTTCCACAGATGAGTATTAATGAAGCTGTTGCCGGTTATATCATCTCAGCGATTGTCATATTTATCGTGGGGGCAACAGGTTACTTCGACAAAATATTAAAATGGATTCCTAACGGTATCGCCGCTGGCATGATGGCAGGGATTCTATTTCAATTCGGCTTAGAATTATTTAAAGCCACTGATAGCATGCCATTTATCGTCTTTAGCATGCTCGGTTGCTATTTATTAGCCAAACGCTTTTCGCCGCGCTATACGATGATTTGGGTACTACTGTGCGGTGTTATCTTAAGCGTCTTACTTGGCAAAATGAACCCTGTCAATTTCGATTTAGCTATCACTATACCTACTTTTATTGCCCCTGAATGGTCGTGGAACTCAACGTTTAACCTCGCCATACCACTCATCCTTGTGAGCTTAACTGGTCAATTCTTACCCGGTATGGCTATTTTAAATCTTAGCGGTTACGACACGCCAGCCAAGCCTATTGTGAGTGTTACAAGCCTCGCCTCGTTAGCAGTTGCATGTGTTGGTGGTATCACTATCGTACTTGCCGCTATCACAGCCGCGCTTTGTACTGGCAAAGATGCGCATGAACTTAAGGAAAAGCGCTATATCGCAGGTGTCGCCAATGGCATCTTCTATTTATTTGGCGGTTTATTTGCTGGCAGTATCGTGATGGTATTTAGCTTGCTTCCAAAAGAGCTTGTCGCGGCACTGGCCGGCCTTGCATTAATCGGTGCCATTTCTGCCAATATCACCATTGCTATGAAAAATGATGAGCAAAGAGATGCAGCGTTAATTACCTTTTTGGCGACAGCATCGGGTATGAGCTTTTTGGGATTAAGCTCTGTGTTTTGGGGCATTCTTATTGGCATGATTGCTCACTATATTCTGACCAAAAAACGCCTACTACCAACATCATCTATCTCATTAACGACCTCTAATAATGAAGCCAATTAAGAGCAAGTCTCTTACGAAAAAAATTAAGTAGTGTCAGAGCAATGAGTCCAACCCATGTACCACTTATTAATTTTAAAGACACTACCTCATATGACTTTTTATAGGATATAAACATGATTAACAAAGCAGAGAAAAATATCACTGACGTACTTAGTCAAATCAAAGATGGCGCCACCATCATGATTGGTGGCTTTGGCACAGCGGGTCAACCCGCTGAACTCATTGATGGACTTATTAATTTAGGCGTAAAGGATTTGGTCATCATTAATAATAATGCCGGTAACGGCGACCATGGCCTTGCCAAGCTCTTAAAAACAGGTGCTGTGCGTAAAATCATTTGCTCTTTCCCGCGTCAATCGGACTCTTGGGTATTTGATGAGCTTTATCATGCTGGCAAGATTGAGCTGGAGCTAGTACCACAGGGTAATCTGGCTTGCCGTATTCAAGCAGCAGGTATGGGACTCGGTGCGGTATATACGCCCACAGGCTTTGGCACTTTACTCGCAGAAGGTAAAGAGACTCGAGAAATCGATGGTAAAGACTATGTCCTTGAATATCCGATCAAGGCTGATTTTGCTTTAATCAAGGCAGATAAAGGCGACCGCTGGGGCAATTTAGTCTACCGCAAGTCTGCGCGTAACTTTGGTCCAATCATGGCAATGGCAGCTGACGTGACTATCGCCCAAGTCTCTGAAACGGTTGAGCTTGGCGCGCTTGATCCTGAACACATTATTACACCGGGTATCTTTGTGCAGCATGTGGTGCAAATTCAGCCTGCTAGCACTGAATCTGCTAGCGCTTAACTTTCTAACACAGCTACTACAGCCACCGCTTAATACTGCTAATTATAAGGAGCATCATCATGAGCCATACTTCCTACACCGTTTTGACCCGCGATCAAATCGCCGAGCGTGCTGCACAAGATATTCCAGATGGTGCCTATGTCAATTTAGGCATCGGACTACCAACTAAAATTGCGCAATACTTACCGGATGATAAAGATGTATTTTTGCATTCAGAAAACGGCTTATTAGCTTTTGGACCCCCACCTGCTAAAGGCGAAGAGGATCCCGAGCTGATTAATGCCGGAAAAGAGTACGTCACCATGCTCGATGGCGGCAGCTTCTTTCATCATGGCGACTCTTTTGCCATGATGCGCGGTGGTCATATCGATATTTGCGTATTGGGTGCGTTTCAAGTGGCTGCCAATGGCGACTTAGCCAACTGGAGCACGGGTGCGCCAGATGCAATACCTGCTGTTGGCGGCGCTATGGATTTAGCCGTCGGTGCCAAAAAAGTCTTTGTGATGACCAATCACACCACCAAAACTGGCGACCCTAAAATCGTTAGCAAGCTTACCTACCCCGTGACTGGCAAAAACTGCGTTGATCGCATTTATACTGACTTATGTGTCATTGATGTCACTGATAAAGGTTTAGCCGTCACTGAAATGGTCGATGGCTTAAGCTTTGCGGACTTACAAGCATTGACGGGTGCAACGCTAATTGATGCTACAAATTCAAAATAATAAAAAGGACAAGGATGATGACTGATTCAATCACTGGTTTAAATGATGCTTATATTATCGATGCCATTCGCACCCCTTTTGGACGCTACGGCGGCGCTCTAGCACAGATACGCGCTGACGATTTGGGAGCTATCCCTATCAAGGCGTTAATGGAACGTAATGCCAATGTCGATTGGGTACAAGTAGATGACGTTATTTACGGCTGTGCTAATCAGAGCGGTGAAGACAATCGCAACGTCGGGCGTATGTCATCGTTACTAGCTGGCTTACCTTATCAAGTGCCTGCCACTACCGTGAATCGCTTATGCGGCTCGTCAATGGATGCGTTAGCGATAGCGGCACGCGCCATCAAAGCCGGTGAAGCTGATTTGATTATCGCAGGTGGCGTTGAGAGCATGAGCCGTGCGCCATTGGTAATGGGTAAAGCAAATAAACCCTTTGATCGTAGTCAAACGCTTGAAGATACAACCATGGGCTGGCGCTTTATCAATCCAAAGCTTGACGAATTGTATGGCACGGAGACCATGCCGCAAACTGCTGAAAATGTCGCAGAACAATTCAATATCAATCGCGCTGACCAAGATGCTTTTGCCCTACGTAGTCAACAACGGACCGCAGCGGCGCAAAAGGCAGGGTTTTTCAAAGATGAGATTACTCCAGTCAGCATCCCGCAACGCAAAGGCGAGCCTATCACTGTCGATACCGATGAACACCCTCGCGCTGATACCACGCTTGAGAAGTTGACCAAACTGCGCCCTATCGTCACCTCAGATGGCACCGTGACGGCTGGCAATGCGTCAGGTATCAATGATGGCGCAGCGGCTTTTTTAGTGGCATCAGAGCAAGCGGTGAAAAAGTTCAATCTAAAACCGCGTGCACGTATTGTGGCCTCAACTACGGTAGGCGTTGAGCCACGTATTATGGGCTTTGCTCCAACACCAGCGATAAAAAAACTACTGGTAAAAACTGGACTGTCACTTGATGAGATGGATGTCATTGAATTAAACGAAGCCTTTGCCGCTCAAGCTCTCGCTTGTACGCGTGACTTAGGGTTAGCTGATGACAGCGCGCGCGTCAACCCTAATGGTGGTGCCATTGCCCTTGGTCATCCACTCGGTGCCTCAGGCGCACGTTTAATTTTAACAGCACTCAATCAACTTGAGAAAACTGATAAGCGTTATGCTATTTGCTCGATGTGTATTGGGGTTGGACAAGGCATTGCGATGATTATTGAACGGGTTGTCAACGATTAGATAGTGCTATTCATAAATATCGCTCAAACCACCCACCATTACTACTGCAATGACATTACCATGATTAAAAAGGATAATAATGATGCCCATATTTGACAACAAAGACGTTGCCCTAAACTATGCCACTTTTGGCGATAGCAGCAATCCTGCTCTGATATTTTCTAACTCTTTGGGCACTAGCTATCATATGTGGCAGCCGCAAATCGATGCCTTACAAAACGATTACTTTATTATCTGCTACGATACCCGTGGCCATGGTAAATCTTCCGCACCAAAAGGCCCTTATCGTTTAGATCAGCTTGGACAAGACGTTATTGATTTGCTTGATTATCTAAACATCGATAAAGCGTCTTTTTGTGGCATCTCTATGGGCGGAATGACGGGTCAATGGTTAGCTATCAATTACCCTGACCGCTTCCATCACTTAATGCTTTGCAATACCGCCGCGAAGATTGGCAATGAGGATGCTTGGGTAGATCGGGCAAAATTGGTACGTGAGAAAGGATTAGAACCTATTGCATCGACAGCTGCTTCGCGTTGGTTTACAGCAAGTTTTATCGATGATTATCCAGATGTAGTTAAAGCATTATCTGACGCTCTCGTAGCTGGCAGTAGCGAGGGTTATGCCAGCTGCTGCGAGGCATTATCTGACGCTGATACACGTGAACAGCTAAAAGATATCCGCGTGCCAGTTACGGTGGTTGCAGGTTCTAAAGATCCAGTGACGACGGTTGCCGATGGTCAATATATGGTCGAACACATCCCTAATGCTAAGCTTGCGACTATCGATGCTTCACATATTTCAAATATTGAACAGCCTGACGTGTTCAATCAATTAATCAAACAATATTTTCATGACTAATAGAGTTACGGATACCATCAGATTTTTTAGTAATAAAAAAATAGTCTAACAAATAAGAGCTTAAATCTTTCATTTGGTTTAAGAAAAGCACCTGCATATCTAAAGGATATGTAGGTGCTTTTCTCTTTTACCACATGTCACCGCCCTTTATTAAGTTACGTCAAAATCTATACTTTATAGGTATAAATTAATACTCAGATGGTTTTTGACTTGCTTGATAGAAAACAATAACTTAATAAAGACTTATAGGGATATTACCCACGGAGAAAAAAGAATGGACTCACCTACTTTAAACATCAATAGGGTTATTGATGAAGCCAAATTTGCTCCTTTTCATTGGAAGGTACTGTTTTGGTGTCTACTGATCATTATCTTTGATGGTTATGATCTTATTATTTATGGCGTGGCTCTACCGTTACTCATGGAGGAGTGGTCATTGACCGCGGTACAAGCAGGCTTTCTGGCCAGCGCCGCACTCTTTGGCATGATGTTTGGTGCCATGATTTTTGGTACTTTGTCTGATAAAATAGGTCGAAAAAAAACCATTATGATTTGCGTCGGCTTGTTCAGTAGCTTTACTTTTCTTGGTGCTTTTGCTGGTGGTCCAATACAGTTCGCCACTTTGCGCTTTATTGCAGGCCTAGGTATCGGTGGTGTTATGCCTATCTGCGTGGCTTTAACCTCCGAATATGCACCAAAACGTATTCGCAGTACTTTAGTTGCTATAATGTTTAGTGGTTATGCCATTGGAGGCATGGCATCGGCATTATTAGGCTCGTTTTTGGTGGTAGATTTTGGCTGGGAGATTATGTTTTATATCGCTGGCATTCCAATGCTACTTTTACCAATCATTTGGAAAATGTTGCCTGAATCTTTGATGTATTTGGTAAAAGAGAAGCGAGATAAAGAAGCCAAAATTATTGTTAAAAAATTGGCACCGCAAGAAACGATTACCACTTCTACCAGTTTGCTATTGGACGAGCCGACCAAAGGCGATGATGCACCCATTAAAGCCTTATTTCTGAAAAATCGTGGTTTCACTACTATCATGTTTTGGGTCGCTTTCTTTATGTGCTTACTGATGGTGTACGCCCTTGCTAGTTGGTTGCCAAAACTAATGATTCAGGCGGGTTACTCACTAGGTGCAAGCATGCTGTTCTTATTTGCACTCAATATTGGTGGCATGGTGGGAGCTATCGGCGGCGGCATACTGGCTGATAAATTTCATCTTAAACCTGTCTTAGCCATCATGTTTGCCCTAGGCGCTGCGGCGTTGATACTGCTTGGCTATAACAGCCCTCAGCTAGTACTATATACTCTGATCGCGATTGCAGGCGCTACGACTATCGGCTCACAGATACTACTCTACACCTTTGTCGCACAGTATTATCCGACGAGTGTACGGACAACAGCTATGGGCTGGGCATCAGGTATTGGTCGTATTGGTGCTATCGTAGGTCCTATCTTAACTGGAGCCCTACTCACCCTTGAGCTAAGCCATCAAACAAACTTCTTGTTTATCGCGATACCAGGATTAATTGCAGCCACTGCTATTTTCCTTGTGAATTTAAGCGCAGCAGTGGATGGCAAAACAAGCAAGGCACAACCAGTAACTTTAGATACGCCTATAGCAACCTAAATTTGACTCAACTCTATTTTTATTCAAGTATTTTTATATTACACCTATATAGCTTTTAGCGTACTCACGATGTGGGTGCGTCTTTTTGACAATTTGAATAAAAGCTTAGCTCTTTATCTTTAAACCTTATGTGAGAGATATTATGTACAATTACTTTTTAAAATTATTCTTTTAAGGCGTAATGAACGATTTTTACGCCAGACTGTGACAGTACTGCACAAAATTTGCTACCATAACCTTTTTAAACACTATAATTTTGGATCTAGGCAATTTCACTTAGGTACTTAGGTAATACAGACATGGCCAAAAACGCCCTACAAGAACAACTCTTAAAAGCTGGATTGGTGGATAGCAAAAAAGCCAAAAAAATCAGCAAACAGTCACAGCATGCCAAGCGCACAGGTGACGCATCAAATCTTGAAGCCAAAAAAGCCTTGGCAGACGCTCAAGCCAAAAAAATAGAAAAAGACCAAAAGCTCAATCAAGAAAAACAGCAGCTTTTAGAAGAAAAAACGCTAAGAGCCAACGTTATCCAAATGATTAGGCAACATCAAATCACAGAAACACAGGGTGACATCACTTATCAGTTTGTTGATAATGGCAAAATTAAAAAGATTTATATCTCCCAAAAGCTCTATGATCAAATCGTAGCGGGTCATGTGGTGATTGCGCGCTTAGAAGACGATTATGCGCTGCTGCCTCGTCCACTAGCTGATCGTATCAACGCCAAGCTCGAAGGCTTTATTGTGGTGTCGAACGACAAGTCAGAGGTCGAGCTGGCAGAAGATGACCCTTATGCAGCTTATGTTATTCCAGATGATTTGATGTGGTAGGTAGTGGTTATTCACCATATTACTAATTGCTAAGCATTAACCAAAACCCCCTGTATAAAATATCTATATAGGGGGTTTTTTGACAGCGCAATAAAATCAGCAATTACGACGGTAGCAAAACGTGCTTACTCTTCTGATAAGCAGACAAGCCATCAGCACCCAATTCGCGACCAATGCCACTTTGCTTAAAACCGCCCCAACCTGCTTCAGGTACTACAATTTGCTGCTCGTTAACCCAAATATGACCAGCTTGAATCTGTAGCGCCATCTCTAGCGCTGCACTCTCATTAGCGCTGATAATAGTCGCTGCCAAGGCATACTTACTATCGTTGGTAAGTTCAACCGCCTGCGCATCGTCTGCAAAGGTGGTACTGACCAATACCGGTCCAAATACTTCTTCTGTCCATAACTGACTGCTTACTGGTACATCTGTATAAATAGTTGGCGTTGCAAAATATCCTTGACGGTCTAGTATCTCGCCACCTGTTAGGCAAATAAGATTTTCATCAACTGCTATATCGATATACTTTTTGACTTGCGCAAGTTGTTGCGCGCTAACCAATGGACCCATTTGCGTATCGACAGCAAAACCATCGCCTATTTTTAAGCTTTCTGTTTTTGTTTTCAGTGCGTCAAATAACGACTGCGCAATGTCTTGATGGACGAGCAGCCTTGAGGTCGCAGAACAAATCTGACCGGCGTTGGTAAAGATACCACCGATGATTAAATCACAGGCATAATCAATATCAGCATCTGCGCGCACTACGATAGCGGACTTACCACCAAGCTCTAGACTGATATCCTTGATACCTGTTGCTGCTTGGCGCATTACTTTTTCACCGACGACATTACTGCCGGTAAAAGACACTTTGTCAATCAACGGGTGGCTGGTCATCGCCGCACCTACTTCTGCTGCGCCCGGTAGGATATTGACCACCCCTTTTGGCAGCTTAATAGTAGACAATATATTGCCCAGCATCAACTCTGGTAATAGTGTCACCTCTGATGGTTTGAGAATAACAGTACACCCTGCCGCCAGCGCGGGCGCTAGTTTCCAAGCGGTGGTGACCATCGGAAAGTTCCAAGGCGCGATAAGGGCGCAAATACCAACGGGTGCATAGGTTTTTAATAAGCGGATGCCTGTCTCATTTGTAGCAACCTTAGACCAAGTCGTCTGCGCATTGATAAGATTGGCATAATAGCGATAACAAGCAATGGCATCGCTCACGTCTATTTTCGCCTCTGCAATCGGCTTACCATTATTCAATACCGACAACGCAACCAGCTTCTCAAACTGCTGCGCCATCGTATCTGCAATCGCCTGTAAATAATGCGCGCGCTCATTGACACTGGTTTGCGACCAAGACGGATAAGCAAGAGCCGCAGCATGAGCGGCGCTGTCTACCTCTGCGCTACGACACAAACGAGTTGTGGCAATGACCTCGCCAGAATTTGGATCATATAAAGCATGTTCACCTACTGATTCAGATGCTGCAATCGTGACCCAATCACCCTCTATGTAGGCGGCATTTAACCTCACTTCATTTTTCATAGTTTGCTGAGCGGCGGCTCTCGTTAAGGATAAAGAATTGGTCATTTCCATGATGATTAGTTGCCTTATATTATTGAATAAATCTATCTTTACGCTAAATGTTCGCTGCTTTTTTAATGCCAAAATGAGGCGTTGCAATCACGGCTAATACAATAGGTGCGCTACTGACGTAATGACCACCAAGCTAATCAGCGTCCGCAAGATAAAAATCATAAACAGCTCTAAGACGTTCAGCTTGATGTTTGATTTCAATATCAGCGCGCCCACCTCAGACATATAGATAATCTGGGTAATAGAAGCTGCACCAACGATAAAACGCGTCATTTCACTCTCGATACTTTTACCAACCAAGGCTGGCAAGTACATATCGGCAAAGCCCATAATCATCGCCGGTGCCGCCTCTGCTGCCTCTGCTGCCTCTGGAATTTGCAATAATTCAAGTAATGGCACGAGCGGCGCAGAGAGCCAATTAAATACCGGCGTGTATTCTGCCAAACCAAGACCAATGACGCCAATAGCAAAAATCACTGGAATTAAGCCAAAATAAATATCAAATAAGTTCTTTAGGCTATGCTTAAACACTTTCCCTAAGCTTGGCATAGAATGCGCGCGCGTGACGGCACGATTGATCGCCCATTGGTAAGTAGAATACTCAGTAGGGATTTCTTCATCGAGCATACTTTTGCCAGAATGATAAGTGTCAGGTTTTAATGACAGCGGCGGTATACGCGGCATAATAATCGCGGCGATAAAACCAGTTGCAGCAATGGTCAGATAAAAGAAAACAAAGTTGTTATCGACGCCGATGGTTTTGGCAACGACATAGGTAAAGGCGATGGACGTCACCGAAAAGGTGGTGGCAATAATTGCCGCTTCACGCTGACTATAGTAGCTTTTATCATACTCTTGCATGGTCACCAGCAGACCAATAGAGGCGGCGCCAAACCAAGAGGACATGGCATCGACCGCAGAGCGACCCGGCAATCTAAATAACTTAACAAAGACTTTGCTGGATAAAGTACCCAAAAATTCCATCAAACCGAAATCTGTGAGAAATGGTAAGGATAAAATGGCAAAAAAGAACAAAGGAATCAAAATAGGAATCAGGTCTTCAAAAATCACGCCGCCGGTATTACGATTGATGATAAATTCAGGGCCGACTTGTAAATAAATCATCCACGCAAACAGTAGGCCCAAAAAGCGGGCAGCAAGCCAAAACCAGTCGACATCAAAAAGCTTTGCCCACATGGAGCCTGCGGGCAGATTGGGTCTTAAAACCTTAACAGCCAGCGCCCCGATAAAGGAAGCCGTTACAATCGCTAATACCGCGTAAACCACATAACTGCCCAGCACTGCTTGCAAGGTATCGGTTAATACGCCCAATAAAATGGTTACTTTGCCATCCCACTGAAAGGGTTGCAAACAGTTAAATA